>JAUIBM010000521.1 GCA_030428345.1 Alphaproteobacteria bacterium
CCGCCCCTTTCCCTCCGGTCGGATATTGCCTCCGGCCATGGTGATGTTTTGCCTTGCCCGGCGGCAGTCGCGGTGCGATTGTCCCCGGATGGGGCAAAACAATTCTTGGAGGCGCATGTGGGAATTTTCGACTTCGTCAAATCCGTTGGCACGAAGCTTGGACTGGGCGGCGAAGAGACCCCGCCCGACGCGGAATCGCTGAAGAAGGAACTCGACAGCCACAAGCTCGGCACCGAGAACCTGCAGGTCGAGGTCAAGGGCGACACCGCGATCATCAAGGGCGATGTCTCCGACCAGTCGGCTTTCGAGAAGGCGGTGATCGCGGTCGGAAACACGCTGGGCATTTCCAAGGTTGAGGCGAACGACGTCAAGGTCGGGGCCGGCTCGGCGGGCGACCCGGTGTTCTACACCGTCAAGAAGGGCGACAATCTCTGGAAGATCGCGGAAGCGGCCTACGGCAAAGGCAAGGGCGTGAAGAACACGATCATCTTCGAAGCCAACAAGCCCATGCTGACCGATCCCGACAAGATCTATCCCGGCCAGGTGCTGCGGATCCCGCCCTTGGAGGATTGATCCCGGGGCGATCGGCCTTGGTCTCCGGCGGGGCCTCAGCCCTGACGCCGGCCGAATAGCAGTTCGAGAATGTTGCGCGGGCGACGCTGATTGTCCGCGCCTCCAATGTCGGCGCCCGGCCTTGGCCCGCCGGCCTGCCCGGTCCCGAAAGTGTTTCTTCCATCGCCAAAGGGCTGCTCGCTGCCCGACGCAATCTGCCCGCCCTGCGCTTCGGCAGGCGCCTGCGGCACATATCGGCCAGGCAGTTCGGACACCGGAACGCCCTTGTGCGCCGCCGCCATGAACTTCGACCAGCTTTCGGCTGGCAGGGTGCCGCCCGTGACATGGGCGGTGGGCGAGCCGTCATCATTGCCGTACCAGATGCCGGTGATCAGATTGGCGGTGTAGCCGACGAACAGCGCATCGCGCGAGTTCTGGGTGGTCCCCGTCTTGCCGGCAATCTCCCATCCGGGGAAGGCGGCGCGCTTGCCGGTGCCATCGCTCACCACGCGCTCAAGCATCGCGTTCATCATGCCCAGTTCGCGGGCCCGCACGACGGGCTTGGCCGGCGTCCCCTTGCGCTCGTAAAGAACCTTGCCCTCGCTCGTGGTCACGCGGCGGATCAGCCAAGGGGTAACGGCATAGCCGCCATTGGCGAAGGGCGCATAGGCGCCGGTCAGCTCCATCAGGGTCACCTCCGAGGTGCCGAGCGCGATGGAGGCGTTGTCCTGCAGCGTGGACCGGATGCCGAGGCGATGGGCGGTCTCGATCACCGCCTTTGGACCGACCTCCATGACCAGCTGCGCCGCGATGGTGTTGAGCGAATAGGCAAGGCCGGTCGAGAGCGAAACCTGTCCGCGATATTTGCGGTCGTAGTTCTCGGGCGTCCACTTGCCGATCTTGACCGGGGCGTCCTCGCGCATCGATTCCGGCGTGCGGCCGGCCTCCAGCGCGGTCAGATAGACGATCGGCTTGAAGGCGGAACCGGGCTGCCGCTCGGCGTCGGATGCCCGGTTGTACTGGCTCTGGGAATAGTCCTTGCCGCCGACCAGGGCGCGGATCGCGCCGGTGCCATCCAGGGATACCAGCGCTCCTTGCGAGATCCTGGATTTCGCGCCGTTCTTGGCGATCGTGTCGGCGATGATCGAGCCGGCCAGTTGCTGCAGGTCGAGATCGACCGTCGTGTCGATCACGACATCCGTGCGCATCTCGCCGATCAGCGCGGGAAGCTGCGCCATCACCATGTCGGCGACATATTGCTGCGAGCCCCTGCGATAGCGCCGCGCGCTGGCCGGCTGCATGGCAAGCGCCTGCGCCGCCTCGCGATCGGTGATGAAGCCCGAACGGCGCATTGCCGCCAGAACGACCTGGGCGCGCGCCTCGGCCGCCTTGGGGTCGCGCGCCGGCGAATAGCGCGAGGGAGCCTTGAGCAGGCCCGCGATGATGGCGGCTTCATCGAGCGTGACGTCCCGCGCGGACTTGTTGAAATAACGCCGCGCCGCAGCGTCCACCCCATAGGCGCCGGAGCCGAAATAGACCCGGTTGAGATAGAGTTCGAGGATCTCGTCCTTGGAGAACTTGGTTTCCAGCCAGATCGCCAGCACCGCTTCCTGGACCTTGCGCTCCAGGGTGCGCTCGGGCTCCAGGAAAAGATTCTTGGCCAATTGCTGGGTCAGCGTCGAGCCGCCCTGCACCGTCCGGCCGGTCAGCAGATTGGTGGCGAGGGCGCGCGCCAGCCCGATCGGGTCGATGCCGAAATGCTCCCTGAAGCGGCGATCCTCGATGGCGATCACCGCCATGGGAATATAGGGCGACATCTCGTCCAGCCGCATCGCCTCGCCGCCGGTCTGGCCGCGATTGGCGATCAGCTTTCCGTCCACGGAGACGATGCGCGCATTGGGCGGACGGGCGGGAATCGACCAGCTCGACATGGCGGGCAGGCGGACGGCGTAATAGCCGACCACGCAGGCCGCCGCGATCGCGGCCCAGATGCCGGCTATGAACGACCAGTAGACGAAGGTGCGCAGGAATTTGAAGATACGGCGCCGGGTCGCGCCCTCGCCTCCGCCGCTTCCGCCACCGCCGCCGCGCTTGCTCTTGGCGCCTGCCGCCTTGTTGCGGCCCGAAGGCTTTTCGCCCGCCTTCTTGCCGCCGGTCTTGGCGCCAGCCGCCTTGCGGGAGCCGGATTTGCCGCGCGGCGCGGGCGCGACGACGCGATCCTCGGCGGTGACGCTCAACTCGTCCGATTTGCGCGTGGCTTTGCTCGCGCCGAAACTCGGCTCGATCCGTTCCTTGCGCGGTGTGCGTTCTGCCATCAGCCTGCCGGGATTGGGAGGGGCCGGCTCCAAGCTGCGGCCCGTCCGGGTCGGGTGAACCCTAATTGAGGCGATTTAATGGGTTGTTAAGCCTGCGATAATCTCTTCGCACGGCATGGCGCGCTCGGGG
>JAUIBM010000522.1 GCA_030428345.1 Alphaproteobacteria bacterium
GTCGGGGCAGGTAGCTTGTGATACATCTGTCCCGGCCGCTCGGTCATCGCTCAGGCCAGCGGATCGGGGCCGAACCGGTTCGCGCCCTGCGTCCCGCGCAGGATGCCTTGCTCGATCAGGAACCAGATCGCGCCAACGATGGGAATGAGAATGATCAGCGTCCACCAGCCGGACTTGCCGCGGTCGTGCCAGCGCTTGGCGTAGACCGCGATGGCGGGATAGATCGCAATGAGCGCGAAGATGCTGCCGAGAATGCCGACCCCGTCACTGGTGCGCGTTCCGATAACGCCGTCGATGCCCGCTAATACAATGCTGATCGCCACAAAGACCCCGACGAACGCCCAGAACTTCGCCCGGTTGATGCGTCCCTCAAAACTCGTCAAAAGCCATTTCCAGTCCATGCGACTTCCCTTCGTTGCGCCCCGGGGGAGAAAGAAGCCGAATGCGTCAATTTGTCAATGACGCTCCGTCACGGCCTGGCGGCCCCGCATCGGCGCGCGGGCTCGCCGCGGATTTCAGGCCGGCAAATGCGCCCGGCCCGCGACCCTCGCCGCGCGGCGGAAACTTGCAAGCCCGCGCCCCAGAAACACCCCGCCGAGCAGGCCGGAGACGGCCATCTCGATCAGTTGCAGCGAGGCGTCGTGGGTGGAGGCCATCGCCTGCGCCACGCCGAAGGCATAGTGAACGGCGAAGCTGGCGAGGATCAGGCCGAACGTGACGGCGTCGCCGCCGACCTCGACCTGACCGGGCCGCCCGCTGGCGGCGATCGACCGCAGCGACGCCAGATAGACCCCCAGAGACAGCCCGGCGAGGAAGGCGACGAACCATGCCGAAAGACCGGCCGCGCCGGCATCGGCCTGCCGGGCGAGCCCGGCCAGGGCGACCGCGAACATGATCAGGGGCAGCGGCAGCAGCCGCGCCGGCGCAAGCGTGCGGCGGGTCAGAGAGCGCGCCGCCAAGGCCAGGACGGCCGCGAAGATGAGCCAGACATAGACGGGCGTTCCGGCGAGGATGGATAGCGTGGTAGACATTTCGAAGCGACCTTGAATGATGAAAACGGAATTTGCAGGAGCCGAAACTCGGGTGCAGCGGTTTGAATTTCCATCGTTTCTTCGTGAACGGCGCAGCCCTTTCGCCGATGGCGCGCGCGAACCGTCGACGCTTCGCAAATGGTTCAACGTGCTGCGCTCGCGGCGCTTCCTCTCCGTGGTCGTCGGCATTTCGCTGCTCTTCGGCGCCACCGGCGCGCTGGGAAGCGGTTCCTGGCAGACGGGCCTGGGCAGGTTTTTCCTGGTGCTGGCGGAGAGCGGCTCGATTGCCTCGATCACCGCGCTCTCGGTGGTCTTTGCGCTGCGCCGGGCCGAACGCGGCGGCATCGCCAGGGTGCTGCGATACGGTCTGGGCGGGCTCATGGCGGCACCGGCCGCGGTGGCGATCGTCCTGGTGCTGGAGGGACTGCTTGCCGCGGGCGGGGGGAATGCGGCGCCGTGGCAGGTCATCGCGATGGTGGCGGCCAAGGTCGCGATCATCGTGATCGGCTCGAGCCTGATCGTCGGCGTGGTCATCGTCGAGCGTCCCGGCGGCGGTGTGCCGGAGGCAGACGCTAAACCGCAGACGCCGCCGGAGGAGGAGACACCCCCGCCGCCGCGGCACGCCGCCTTCCTGGAGCGGCTGCCTGCGGCGATCGGGACCGAGCTCTCACATCTGACGATGCGCGATCATTATCTCGAGGTTCACACGCGCGCCGGCCAGGCGATGCTGCTCATGCGCCTTTTCGACGCGGTGGCCGAACTCGCCGATTACGACGGTTTCCAGATCCACCGCTCGCACTGGGTGGCGAGAGACGCCGTCGCCCGGCTGGCGCGCGAGGGGCGCGGCCTCTTCGTCGAATTGTCGAACGGCGTGCGGCTGCCCGTCAGCCGGTCGTTCCGGCAGCAGGTGCAGGAGCGGGCGCGAGAGAAGGGCTTCCCGCCGGCGTGAGGCCCGCCGCGCTCGCCCGCGCAGCCATTCGTCGATGCTCGCCCGTTCGTCATTCGGTTCGCGCATCATCAGCCGAAGCACAAGTCAGTCGTCATATTCGGACTTGTACTTGCTCAGGTCGAGCGGCCCCCTGCCGCGTATCGACAGAAGCGCGGCAAGCGTTGCCGCCAGCAACAGCCATGCCAGCGCTTCGAGCGCCATCGGCACGGGTATGCCTGTGTCGCTTCTGGCCACGAACACGACCACATAGGCAATGGCGGCGGGCCAGAGAAAGGCCGCCGGACTGCCGATGTTGCGCATCCGTTCCGCCGCGATGAAAAAGGCAAAGACGCCGGCGACAACGCCGGTAGCGACAACACTGATCCCGACCAGCCGTTCGTCGGTTATGCCATGGCCAAGGAGATTGGCCACCATCTGCGAAAGGAGACCGGCCGCAAACAGGCAAATCCACAGGAGCAGGCCGTAGCATACGGCGAAAGCGACGAGCGAACCGGCAAACTCACCACGGGAGCTGCCGTTCTCCTCCTTGAGTGCGTAGAGCCTGTGATGGTCCATCCAAGGCCGGCTCCCCGCGCCGCAAATCAGTCCCGCAGCAATTCGTTGATACTGGTCTTGGAGAAGCCGTTCGCGCAGAATAGTTCGGCCGATTTCTCGAGCATGCGCTCGCGCACCAGCTCCTTGCGGGAATTGTTGGCGACGCGACGTCTGGGTCTGGCCTGCCCAACGGAATCCTGCTCCGCCGTCTCCAGTAGTTTCGAACCGTTCGCCAACAATCAATCCTCTCAACAGTTCATCGAAGTTCAAACAGCGCCGCCGATCCCATGCCTGCACCGACGCACATCGTCACTACGGCCCATTTCTCTTTTCGTCGATTGCCCTCGGCCAGTGCATGCATTGCGAGCCTGGTTCCGCTCATTCCATAGGGGTGGCCGATTGCAATGGCGCCGCCATTAACATTGAACCGATCAGGATCAATACCCAAACGGTCACGGCAATATAATGCCTGCGAGGCAAAGG
>JAUIBM010000523.1 GCA_030428345.1 Alphaproteobacteria bacterium
GAGGAGTATGAAATTTTCGTCTTTCAACAGGCGATGCACGCAGTCGGCCACCAGGTGGATGTGGTCTGTCCCGACAAGAAAGCCGGCGACATCCTCGCCACCTCGCTGCATGATTTCGAGGGACACCAGACCTATACCGAGAAGCCCGGCCACAATTTCGAACTGAACAAGAGCTTCGATGAGGTCAATCTGGAAGAGTATCATGCGGTCTATGCCGCAGGGGGGCGCGGCCCGGAATATATCCGGACGGACAGTCGCGTTCAGGCGATGGTGCGTCATTTCCACGAACGCGGAAAGCCGATCTTCACCATCTGCCACGGCGTGCAGATCCTGGTGGCGGTCGACGGCGTGGTGCGCGGCAAGAAAGTCGGCGCGTTGGGCGCCTGCGCGCCCGAGGTCGCCCTTGCCGGCGGCACCTATGTCGACCTCTCGCCGACGGAAGCCTATGTCGATGGCAACATGGTCTCGGCGAAAGGCTGGACCGCGCTGGCGGCTTTCATCCGAGAATGCCTGGCCGTGCTTGGCACGAAGATCACCCACGCAGACTGACGGCGCTGAGCGGGCCCTTCTGGTCGCTTTGGCGGGAAGGCGAGGGCGGGAGATTTCTCCCGGCCTCGTCATTTTCGGGTGAGATCAAATCGCCGAGATTCCGCCGGTCACCGAGATGGTCTGGCCGGTGATGCGGGCGCTCTGAGGCCCGGCCAGGAAGCAGACCAGATCGGCAAGATCGTCCGGCTCGACCACGCCGAGCGCCGCAAGCTTTTCCGCCTTGCCGAAAAGTTTGGCGCAGAATGGATCGGCCATCAATTTGTCGTAGAGCGGGGTGGAGCGCACGATGGAGGGCGTGACGCAATTTACCCTAACCCCTTCGCGCTTGGCTTCATTGGCCATCGCGCGGCAGAACATGATGATCGAGGCCATGGCCGCGCCGATCGCCGTTTCGCCGGGCGTCGCCAGCTTGCCGGCGTCGGAGGCGAAGCAGACGATGGAACCGCCGCCGCGTGCGGCCATGCCTTCCAGCATCGCTCGCGCCGGGAGCAGGATGGCGGCCTGAACGGCGTTGATGGTCGGTAGGAGTTCATCGAGCGCGATGTTCTTGAGCAGTCGCGGCATCGGGTCGCCCCCGCCGCAGCTCAGCAGGAAGTCGACACCGCCCATATGCTCCGCACAGGCTTCCACCAGCGCGGATACGTCCTCGGGTCGGGAGGCGTCGCATTGAACATAGGCGATCTGCGCCTTGGAGCCGTTCCGCAGCATGTTCGCCGCGGCCTCGCCGCGTTCGCGGTTGCGCCCGGCAATGACCATTGCCGGGACTCCTTCGTCAAGCAGACGCCGGGCGCTTGCAAAGCCGATGCCCGCACTGCCTCCAACGACCAGCGCGCATGTTTGTGAAAGGGCCAGCCTGTCCGGCTTGTCGTCATTCGCCTGGTCTACCATGTCAGGCGCTCTCCGGGCGGACGCGCATCAGCGCGGCGCGATCGCAGACGCCGCACAGGACGCCGTCCTGATTGAACGCCTCGTGGCGCAGGTTGACGATCCCTTCGCCCGGGCGCGACTTGCTGAGCCGCTTCGACAGGACGGTGGTGCGGATTTTCACCGTATCGCCCTCGAAGAGCGGGTTCGGGAACTTCACGTCGCTCATTCCCAGATTGGCGATGGTCGTGCCAAAGGTCGTGTCGTTGACCGACATGCCGACCATCAAGCCCAGCGTGAACAGCGAATTGACCAGCGGCCGGCCCCAAACGCTTTTCGCGGCTGCATGCGCGTCGATGTGAACCGGCTGCGGGTTCATGGTCAGAAGCGAAAACCAGCGATTGTCTGTCTCGGTGATGGTGCGCGTCCAATCATGGTCGAACACCATTCCTTCCTCGAATTCCTCGAACCAAAGTCCGGACATTATTCCTCCTCCATTTCCAACAAGAGCGCCTTGGCGGGCACGACTTCACCCTGGGCGCGATGAATGCGGGTCACGACACCGTCGAATGGCGCGGTTAGCGAGTGCACGAGCTTCATCGCCTCCATGGTAACGACGACATCGCCAGCCGAAAGCTTCTGCCCGACGCTGGCGAGCACGCTGGTGACCAGGCCGGGCAGGGGCGCGGTCAGCGAACCGGTTCCCTGCGCCGCCGCCGAAGAAGCCGCATGCGTGCGCGCCTTCCGCCCGACACTGACAGTGAGGCCGAGACCGCGATACGAGATTGCGATCGCGCCACCGTCGCGGCAAAGCGACGGCGCGCCCTCCCTCGTCGGCAGGCTGGCGATGTCGGGGCCTGGGGATATCCTGACGCTGTCCTCGCCGCATTGCGCCGCAATGCCGTCGCGCCCGATCCGGAAATCGAGATCGGCGGCTCCGAAGGCGTCTTCCACATGCAGACGCAGCGTGGCAGGACGGCCGTGACCGGTCACGCGAAAGCCGTCCTGGCGCAGCCAGGGAGAATCTTGCGCGGTGCGGCACCAGGCGAGCGCAGCCCAGGCGCGCGCCACGAGCAGCAGGACGGAGTCCGGCCGCCAGCCGCCCGGAAAGGTTTCCTCGAGGAAGCCCGTGGTCGCCATACCTTCGGCAAATGCCGGCGCGGCAATGCAATCGGCCAGAAATCTTTGATTGCAGCTTACGCCGAGCACGGCGAGTTCTTCCAGCCCGGCTGTCAGGCCCTCAAGGGCGGCGGCGCGCGAGGCGCCGTGGGAGATCACCTTGCCCAGCATCGAATCGTAGAGCGTGCCGACCCGCGATCCAGCGGCGATGCCGCTGTCGAAGCGCGCATGCGCGGGGGGCGTAAGCGCGAGCACCGTGCCGATGGAGGGCAGGAAGCCGTCCGCCGGCTGTTCGGCGGCAAGGCGGGCCTCGATCGCGTGACCCTTTAGGCGGATTTCCTCCTGCCGGAGCGGAAGGGGCAAGCCCGCGGCGACCCGCAATTGCCATTCCACCAGGTCCACGCCGCACACTTCCTCCGTCACCGGATGCTCGACCTGAAGGCGCGTGTTCATCTCGAGAAAA
>JAUIBM010000524.1 GCA_030428345.1 Alphaproteobacteria bacterium
GCCGAAAATGTCGCAGTCAAGCTCCTTCCTGCCGGCGCCGACCAGCCCGGCCAGGCAGCATATCTCCCCGGCGCGAACGCACAGATCGAGCGCCTGATGCGGATAGGCTCTGGTGCGCAGCCCCTCGATCTCCAGCACCGGATTGCCGGGCGTGTGATCCGCCTTTTCGTAGAACTGGCCGACATCGCGCCCGATCATCATGCGGACCATCGTGTCCTTGTCGATCTCCTCGCGCATGAGTTCGCCGGCATTGCACCCGTCGCGCAGCGCCACCACCCGGTCGGCCACGTCCACGATTTCCGCCAGCCGGTGGGTGATGAACAGCACCGCGACACCCTCGGCGCGCAATTTGCGCACGACTTCCAGCAACCGCCGGGTCTCGGAAATTGTGAGGCTGGAGGTGGGTTCGTCGAGGATCAGCAGGCGCACATTGATCGACAGCGCGCGCGCGATCTCAAGCAATTGCAGATCGGCTAGGGAAAGCTCCGACACCGGGTCGGCCGGCCCGAAACGCGCTCCCAGAAGATCGAGGATGGGGGCAACCTTCCGCTCCATGGCGGCGCGGTCGAGAAAGCCGAACACGCCCCGGCGCATCTCGCGTCCGAGCAGCACATTCGCCGTGACGTCGAGATTGGAAAAGGGATTCAATTCCTGGTGGACGAAGGCGATCCCGAGTTCGGTTGCGCGCGCGGGCGTCAGCGCGTCCGCCGCCACGCCGTCGATCACCACCCTGCCCTCATCCGGCGCAATGGCGCCCCCCAGCACCTTCATCAGCGTGGACTTGCCCGCACCGTTCTCGCCGATCAGTCCGACAACCTCGCCGCCACAAATGCTCAGCGAAACGTTGTTGAGCGCGACCGCGCCGGGATAGACCTTGGTGATCCCGACAAGGTCGAGCGAGATCCGCGTGTCTGGAACTTGGGACATCGACGCTCCCGGAGCGGAGGAACGAATGAGGATGCTGCACGAACCTGGAGGGATTCGTGCAGCATGGATCGTCGCACAGTTTGCCTGGCTTAGCCGCCGACGCGGGCTTTCAGTTCGGCCGCGAAGGCGTCAACATTGTCCTTGCTGATCTTCTTGGTCGGCACGATGATCAGTCCGTCCGCCGGAATCTGCGACTTGTCGCCTTCCAGATAGGCCGCCATCAGCTTCATGCCCTGATAGCCCCACTGGTAGGGATCCTGCACCACGGTGCCCGCAAAGCTGCCTTCGCGGACCGCGCCGAGCGTGATCGGGTCCTCGTCGAACGCGATGACGGTGACCTGACCCAGCTTGCCGGCTGCCTGCAGGGCCTCATAGATCTTGGGCGGGTTGTACGAATAGAAACCGACCATGCAGTCGATCTCGGGATTGGCGGCAAGGACATCGTCGACATTGGAACGCGCACGGGCGAAGTCCACATCATCGCCGCGAACGTCCACAAGTTCGATGCCCTTGCCTTCGACGGCCTGTCGGAAGCCGGCGATTCTCTCAACAGCGTTGTCCGCGCCCAGGAAGCCGACAAAGCCCATGCATTTCCCGCCCTTCGGCATGGCCTCGACCGCGATCTCACCAGCCTGGACGCCGGCCGCGGTGTTGGATGAGCCGAGATATGCGATCCGGTTGGATTGCGGCGCATCGCTGTCGGTGGTGAACAGCGGCACCTGGGCGGCGATGCGGTTGAAGGCGTCGATCGAGTTCTTCGGATCGGCCGAGGAAATCATGATCGCGTCGGTGCCGGCGGCGACGAGATCGTCCATCAGCGCGTTCTGAAGCGCGGCGGTTCCCTGGGCGGGATAGCGGAACTGCAGTTCATAGCCCGGCAGTTCGGCTTGCGCGGCCTTGACCCCCGCTTCCGCCAGTTTCCAGAAATCGGACGCCGCGTTCACGATGAAGGCGAGCGTAGGCTTGTCCGCCGCCCCGGCGGCGCTTGCGGTGAACGCCAAGCCGGCGGCAAGAATAATCGACTTGAGATTCTTCATTTTCGTCCTCCCAGCAGCCCTTGGTCCTCCAAGGCCGCGAAATACCTCGTCAATCGGTACGGCCGCGCATCGTGGATGGTGTCGTCGACCCGCAGCCGCGCATTTGGAAGCAACGGGGGAGGCCATTCGCGGCCATCCCCCATCGCCCCCCGGGAAGTCCTAGTTGTTGGCGCAGAAGCCCGCGTCTTCCAGATTGCAGACGTCGAGGCCGGTGTAGAGCGGATCGTCGACCTTCTCGCCATTGATCAGCTGGATCATCACGTCCGGCGCGCGGTAGCCCATCTCAAACGGCCGCTGGCCGACCTGGGAATGGCTGCGGCCCTCGCGGAAGGCCTTGGTCTGCGGCGGCAGGGTATCGCCGGCGATGATGATCAGATCCTTGCTCTTGAGCTTGTCCATCACCTGGTCCGTGACCTGCGCATAAGCCTGCGGCGCGAACTGCGCCCAGCCGCCGACCAGGATGAAGGCGTCCAGATCCGGATTGGCGGTAAACACGTCCGACATCTGCTGGTTGGCGAGATCGGCCTGGTCGTTGGTGAACACCGGGCATCCCTCGATCTCGCTCCAGCCTTTCTGGCCCGTCAGGCGATCGACATCCTTGGCGCCGGCGATCGTGTCACGGAAACCTTGGGCGCGCGCATTGATGTTGGCTGCCGCCACATTGCCGAGCTGGAGGCAGACCGTGCCGCCCTCGGGCTTCAGCTTGCTGGCCTGCTCGGCCATCTTCACGCCCATCAGATAGTTGTCCGTGCCGAGATAGGTCTTGCGCAGGCCGTGGTCGGCCTCGAGGAAGTCGGCGTCCACCGTCATTACCGGGACGGTCGGTGCGATCGCCTTGATCCGGTTGGCCATTGCCGGCGCGTTCGACGGCGAAATCGCGATTGCCGCGACGCCGCGGGTCAGCAGATCGTCGACGATCTGCACCTCACCGGCCTCGTCGGCGGAAGACGCCGGGCCGGTATAAAGGCATTCATATTCGCTGTTGGCGTTCTCGGACATCCACTTCTTGCAGCCCAGATTGATCTGCTC
>JAUIBM010000525.1 GCA_030428345.1 Alphaproteobacteria bacterium
CGCAGCCCGGGCAGGAAGCGCGAGAGGAAGATGACCCGCGCGCCGCGCCCCTGGAACCACTGGGTCGCGCGCGCGATGCCGGCCGGCGTCACGAACCAGCGCAGGGGGAGCTTGCCGAGGGCCGGCCTGCCGAGCCAGCGCCCGGCGAGGTAGAGCAGGTGATCCAGCCGTTTCAGTGCGTCAGCGGCCGTTTCGGGCTTCGAGAAATAGTCATAGGTGACGAAGATGCGAATGGTGTTTGCACCGAGCGTCGCGATCGTCTCGAAATCGGCTTCGATGGCCTTCTCGTCAAAGGACGGCCAGAATTCCTGCCATGGATGGTCGGCGGTGTAGTAGTTGACGCCCTTCAGGGGCAAGGCGAGGGCACGCCGCTGGCCGATTGAAACATAGGGATCGATCGCCTTGGCGCAATCCAGTTCGTGGTTGTGGATCTTCCAGCCCACAGTCTGCAGGAACAGGATCTGGCGCGAGCATTCGCGCCGGATGTCGAGCAGGTTCAGCCGGTCGGCCTTGCCGTCGATCTCGTAGCGCACGGTCAACACGTTGTCGCTGAGGATTTCCAGCACCGATCCGTCTGCATGGAAGGTGCGCGCGCTGGCATGCTGGCTGAGCACCGCAAGTCCGCTGTCGATGCCTTCGACCCTCCGGGCCGCCATTTCCTTGGCCGCTGCCAGGGCCGGGCCGTCGAAATGGTCCTCGAGGAAATCGGTATTGCCGCTGCGGCTCGCCTTGAGGAGGTTGTGCCACGCTTCGGTCAGTGCAAGGCCCGCGATGGCGCCGTCAGAAGCGGTGAAGTCGCGTCCCTGGGGCTGGGCGTCGGTGTTCCATTCGACAATCGAGATGCCGGCCTCGGCGCTGTCCAGTGCTTCGGACAGGAATTTGTACTCGCTCTCGCGCTCTGCCGCCTTGAGGAGGACGCCGCCCAGCAGCCAGGTCGCCACGACCATCACAGCCAGCGCCGCCGCCAGCGAAAACGCCCGGCGTGCGAGCTTGCGATCCATCCTCAGCCGCAACGCGTTCATGACGCCGGTCCCCTGGCGGCGAGGCGCAGATTGCGGGTGCAATCGGCCGTGCAGTCGAGTTCGAACGACCAGCGCAGGCCCTGTGCCTCGAAGGTGAATTGAGGCGCAGCCGCGCCGCCCGGACGGGTCACGTGGAAGCTTGCAAATCCGTCGATGGTCTTGGCAGCGACGCTTTCGCCCCCGGGCATTTCCAGCGTGACGATGAGCCCGTCATTGACGAAGCCCGCGCCGCGCTGGCGGATCGGGCCGAGATCGATATCGATGCTTCCCTGCGACGAACGCACGGCCGCATCCAGTTCCAGAACCAGCCGCATCGGCTCGAATGCAATGGTCTCCGCCGGCCCCGCAATGTCCTTGAAATGGCCCGATACCGCGACCTCATCGCCCAGTTGGCGGTTGATCAGCTTGGTCGCCGCCAGGCCGTTGACAGTCTGGGCGTTGAGGATCAGCCGGCGGCCATGGCCGTCGACGCCCGCGAACTGCACCAGCATGCCGTCCGCAATCGCATTGCCGAAGCGATCCTTGAGAGGTTCCGTCTTCAGCCACACCCGATCGTCGTCGGTGATCGCGCCCGGGTCCTGCGGACGCTCGGCGCCGATGGCGACCGGCTCGGACGGCACTACGCGGATCGTGTTGGATCGTGCGCCGATCCCGTCCGATGTGGCGGAGATCTCGATATAGCCGGCCTGCCTCGGGGCGGGAGTGAATACATGCGCGACGCCGCCTGTTGTGACGGCGCGTCCCTGCACGACGCCGTCGGTGAGGAACTCGACGACCGTTCCATCCCGCACCGGGCGATTGTCGGCGGATTCGACGACCGCCAGCGACATGAACCTGTCCCGGCCGGCAAAGACGCTCTTTTCGCCACTGAACAGTTCCAGCTTGGCGACGCGGCCGGAGGACGCCGGCAGTTCGAATGTTGCGGAGCTTGGGCGCGTCGAGCCAGCGGCATGAGGCGGGCTGTCGGCGGATGCGGCCGGCGTTGTGCAGCGCTCCGCCACATGACCGTACGGCGTCGCCAGATAGGCGCACGGGTATTCGTGAAGGCTCGCCGCCGGCGCTTGCGTGGGGTGCGCGTGTCTCCACGCAAGCACTGCGCCTGACGCCGCGAATGCGCCTGCCGCGCATATGCCTGCGATTGCTGATTTTCCCGGCCTTGCGAATTTCATGGAGATGCTCCGTTTGCACGCCATGCGTCGCAAACCGCATGCCAGCCATGAAATCTTTGAAATTATTGGAGAAATTCACGCATGGCCGCAGGGCGCGCTCGCAAATCGCGAAATGCGAACCTGCCACCCTTGCAAAATGCGAATGCGAAGCAGGTAGGGGCTCAGAACAATGGGCGGAAATTCATCGCCGAATAGGTCACGGCGACGCCTGAAAAGCCGGTCTCGGACGGCAGCGGCACGAAGCCCGGCAGGTATCGCGGCGCGAGCCGACGATCGAACGCGTTCTCGACCTTCAGATTGGTGCGAACCGCGTCGGGTCCGAGTTCGGCGACGACAAAATTCTCCGTGGCCTTCGGGATGTCGACCTCGATGCTTCGCGATTGGCCCGGCTTCAGGTCGCCCTCCAGGAAGGCGGAACCAGTGGCCGCTATCCGCCCCTCCGGATCGAAATAGGCCAGCTGTATCTGCACGATTTCGGATTGCTCGGTTCCCGAATTGGTAAGAAGGGCCGACAAAATATGGCCGGATGAGGCCGGTCTTGCCTCCAAAGCCGTGATCGTCAGGCTTCGATACAAATTGCTTTCGTTGACGACCGCGGCCACGGAAAGATCGGCCGCCGCAGGCGGCTCGCTGAATTCCAGCGGCACATAGAGCTTCGGGTCGAACGCGCCTTCCTTTAGGGCGCTGTCGAGCGACAGGACGCCCTCGAAGGCGATGTCGAAGAATCCCGTCTCCCCGGGCAGGAGGCGGTGCGAACTGCCGGGACCAGCCTGTTGGCCGGCAATCGATGCGCCGGATGCGC
>JAUIBM010000526.1 GCA_030428345.1 Alphaproteobacteria bacterium
GCCGGAGTCGCCCACGATGGCGACGGAATTCGTGGGAACGTCGATCAGCTCCGGCGGCGACGGCGTCGCGGTGGACGACTACGTGACCGCGACCCTCGACCAGAACCCCTTCGTGCGCTTCTTCAACCGCGAGCGCGGCTACGTGAGCTGCACCGTCACGCCCAGCGAATGGCGCGCGGACTACCAAGTCGTCGAGAAGGTGACTGAACGAGGCGCGCCGCTGATCACCCGCGCGTCCTTCCGCGTGGAAGACGGCCAAGCGGGGGCGGAAACCCCATAGGAAGCTTCGTAAGGGCGCGACTTGTCGCACCCGGGCTCTTAATCCCGCCTACGCCAGCTTTCCGCTGCGCCGTGCGGCGATGAAGCTCCTCACGCAGAGCACAACGAACACCAGCGACAGCACCGTGATCAGCCAGAACAGGACCGGATTGCCGGTCGCCACGAACAGCACCACAAGCAGGACGATTGCCGCGGCGAGCGCGATGTTGATGGCGTGACGGCCTGGCAGCATGATCGGCTTGCCCGACATGCGCCCGTCTAGCTTGAGGAAGGCGATGACGGAGCCGGTAAAAGTGATCGCGCCGATCGCGACGCCGATCGACATTTCCACCAGGCTTTCCATGTGGATGGCGCCCGGCTCGCCGATGCCCAGCGATTGCGGTGCGTAAAGCGCCGCCGCGGCGACAAGCACCGCCGCAAGGCCCACCAGGCTGTGGAATGCGGCCACGAGCTGCGGCATGGCGGTCATGGCGATGCTGCGCGCCACGAATGCACCGCCGCCGCCGCCGATCGCAAGACCGGCGATGATCAGGCCCAGTCCGCCGAAGGAGGGGGAGGTGCGGAACAGCGTGGTCAGGATGGCGATTGCCATGCCGACCATGCCGAACATGTTGCCCTGGCGCGAGGTCTCGGGATGCGACAGCCCCCGCAGCGCCAGAATGAACAGGACCCCGGATGCGAGGTAGAGAAGTGCCGTAACGTTCTGCATGTTCCCGCCCCGCCTATCGCTGCTTTTTCTTGTACATCGACAGCATGCGATGCGTGACAAGGAAGCCGCCGAATATATTGACCGACGCCAGAACCAGCGCCAGGAAGCCGAAAACAGTCGCAGCGCCGCTGGCGGTCGAGATTCCGACGGCGAGGAGCGCGCCAACCACGATCACCGAGGAAATCGCATTGGTGACGGACATCAGCGGGGTATGCAGGGCCGGCGTCACCGACCAGACGACATAATAGCCCACGAATATCGCGAGCACGAAGGCGGCGAGCTGGAAAACGAACGGATCGATCGCCCCGCCGCTCGCGCCATGCGCGACTGCGCCTGCGAGTTCGGCTCCGCCATGCTGACCCGCCATTGTGGCCTCCACCGCCTTTTCGACCGCTCGCTGCGCCGCATTGGCGGCCTGCAGCGCTATCTCATTGGCCTGCGCCGCCTTTTCATGCGCCTGCTCGGCCAGTTCCCGCGACTTGTCTGCATAGGCCTGCGCCGCTTTCAGCGCGTTGGCTACGGTCTCGCTCATTGCGCCTCTCCCTTGCTGGCCTCGCCGGCGTCGGCAGGCGCTTCAACCGGCTGCTTGGGCGCGAATGCGGGATGAACCACCTTTCCCTCGCGCGTCAGCAGCGTCGCCTTGACCAGTTCGTCGTTCCAATCGACCTTCAGGCTGCGGCTTTCCTTGTCGACCATCGTCTCCAGAAAGGCGACGAGGTTCTTGGCGTAAAGCTGCGATGCCGTGGCGGCGATGCGGCCGGCCATGTTCGGATAACCCACGATCGAAACATCGCCGATGCGCATCACCTCGCCCGAGCGCGCGCCCTCGACATTGCCGCCGCGCTCCACCGCCAGATCGACAATCACCGAGCCCGGCGCCATCGCCGCGATCATCTCGGTCGTCACCAGGCGTGGCGCCGGCCGGCCGGGGATCAGCGCTGTAGTAATGACGATGTCCTGCTTGGCGATGTGGGAGGCGACCAGTTCGGCCTGCTTGGCCTGGTATTCCTTCGACATTTCCTTGGCGTAGCCGGCGGCCGTCTCGGCGGCCTTGAATTCCTCATCCTCGACCGCGATGAATTTCGCGCCGAGCGAGGCAACCTGTTCCTTGGCCGCGGGACGCACGTCGGTGGCGGTAACCACCGCGCCCATGCGGCGCGCCGTGGCGATCGCCTGCAGGCCGGCAACGCCCGCGCCCATGACGAAAACGCGCGCCGCGGGCACGGTTCCGGCTGCCGTCATCATCATCGGCAGGGCGCGGTCATAAACCACAGCCGCCTCGACCACCGCCTGGTAGCCGGCCAGATTGGCCTGCGAGGAAAGAACATCCATCGACTGGGCGCGCGTGATGCGCGGCATGAACTCCATGGCGAAGGCGGAGAGCCCGGCTTGCGCCATGGCCTCAACGTCGCCTTCATGGCCGAACGGATCCATGCTGGCTATGACCAGCGCATCGCGTTTGTAGGATTTCGCCTCGTCCGGGGTCGGCCTGCGAACCTTCAGCACCACGTCGGCGTCCGCGCCGTCGCTCGCGCCGCCGATCTTCGCGCCCGCCGCCTCGTAATGCGCATCGAGAATTCGCGATCCGGCGCCGGCGCCTGCCTCGACGACCACGTCGAAGCCGAGCCCGGTCAGCTTCTTCGCCGTATCGGGAGACAACGCCACGCGTGTCTCGCCGTCCGAGATTTCCTTCGGAACGAACAATTTCATTCGCTACTCCCCTCCAGCGCCCGAACGCATGACGAACGCGCCGCTTCCGCTATTACGGCGCAGCGACGCGACAATTGCAGCTAGGTCCGCGATATTCAAGCTTGGCCGCAAGAACCGGACCGGTTTTTGAATGATGACGCCTAAAAAAGCAGGACGGAAACAACCGTCAGCACGGCGAACACGAGAATGCCGCCGACCAGTCCCCAGCCCGCGAAGAAGCCGATCGCCATTGCGATCATCAGGATGACGAGCTCGATCACGCCCCATTTCACCAACCACAGGAACGCCGAATAG
>JAUIBM010000527.1 GCA_030428345.1 Alphaproteobacteria bacterium
ACAATTCAGCCTCCAGAGACTTGGCTTCGCGAATCCGTGCGCTCGGTGGATCCTCGGGGCGCGACTTCATTCGCGGCTTCCGCAAGATCGAAATGGAAATATTCGAGGGGTTTACCCGGATATTCCGGATCATCCGGATAATCCTGCTGGTCTCGCTGGGCCTTTCGGTGCTTATCTCGCTTATCGCGCTTGCCATCGACGGTTTCGCTGGCGCGGCGTCTTTGGTGAGCCTTATCCTCACGATTGTTTATCTGGCGATGCTGGCGGAATTGGCGCGCCTGGTGTCAGCTTACTTCCTGCTGCGGCACCAGACAGCGGTTTACGAGATGAGCAGCGCCGAAAAAGGGCGCCAGGAGGTTCAGAAATTGGGCAAGGAACTGATGGAAAATGTCCGAAAGCGCGCTCATGACATCCGGGCCGGCAACAACGCCGTCATTATCATCGACTCAAAAGGCGCCCAGGTTACCCAGAATATCAGCGGCGCGCCGGAACTTGCCGAGGCATTTTCCATGCTGCTCGCCTATTTTCGCGAGACGGAGAACAAGGAAGGCGAAGCGCTGGCCAATGAACTGGTGCGCGAAACCGCCAAGGGGACGCCAGACAAGGGCCGCCTCATGGAGATATGGACCCAGATCGTGGCGATCGCGCCCGGCGTGACGGCGATTGCCGGCGTGGTGAAGGCTGTAACGGCGCTGTTCGTCTAACGGCCTATCGCGAACGGCGGCGACGGCGGCCGCCTTCGCCTTCCTGCGGCTGTTTGCGTTCGGGCAGCGTCACATGGGCGGACAGCCGGGGAAAGGCGTCCGTCTTGTTCGGCAGGGCCATGGCGTCGACGAAGAATTTCTGGAAATCGGGTTCCAGGGCGGTCTCGATCTTCTCGATGCGGCGCACCGTCTCCTCGATCTCGCGGCGATGTCCGCGGTTGAGCAGCGCCATCAGCGCGCCGTCGCCGGCGGCGTTTCCGACCGCCTTGACCTTGTCCAGTTCGCAATCGGGGATGAGGCCGAGCACCATGGCGTATTTGGGGTCGATGAAGGAGCCGAACGCCCCGGCGAAACGGATCGCGTCGACGGTCTCGACGCCTTGCTTCTGCATCAGCAGCTTGACGCCGGCATAGAGCGCGGCCTTTGCAAGCTGGATGGCCCGCACGTCGTTTTGCGAGATGGTGATCGAGGGTTCGCCGTCTTTCAGCCGGTAGGCGAAGGTCCGGCCCGTCGAGACGATGCGCGGCGAGCGCTCGGCCAGCGACCCGTCGATGACGCCGTCTTCCGAGATTATGCCGGCCAGGAACATTTCCGCGACGACTTCAATGATGCCAGACCCGCAAATCCCGGTAACGCCGGTCAATTTCGAGGCCTCGGCAAAGCCGTCCTCGTCCGACCAGAGTTCCGTGCCGATGACGCGGTAGCGCGGCTCCAGCGTGACCGGGTCGATGCGAACGCGCTCGATCGCGCCGGGAGCGGCGCGCTGGCCCCCGGAAATTTCCGCGCCCTCGAAGGCTGGTCCGGTGGGCGAGGAGCAAGCGACGGTGCGGGCGCGGTTGCCGAGCACGATCTCGGCATTGGTGCCGACATCGACGAGCAGCATCATCTCGTCCTGGCGGTACGGGCCTTCCGAAAGGGTGGCGGCGGCAGCGTCGGCGCCGACATGGCCGGCGATGCAGGGCAGCATGTAGACACGCGCGCCGGGATTGACGGAGAGGTCGATCTGCGAGGCCTGCAGATGGGTCGCCCCGGAAACGGCGAGGGCGAAGGGCGCGCCGCCAAGCTCGGTCGGGTCGACGCCGAGAAACAGGTGGTGCATGACCGGGTTGCCGACGAAGACCAGGTCGAGAATGTCGGTGCGCGCGGTCTTGCCTTCCTCGCAGACCTCGCCGATCAGGGAGTCGATCGCCTGGCGCACGGCGGCGGTCATGGCGTGGCGGCCGTCCGGGTTCATCATCACATAGGAGACGCGGCTCATCAGATCCTCGCCGAAGCGGATCTGCGGGTTCTGCGTGCCCGAGGAAGCGACGATGCGGCCCGAGAGCAGCGATACCAGATGCATGGCGATGGTGGTCGAGCCGATGTCGCAGGCGATGCCGTAGGCCTCGTTGTGCAGGCCCGGCCAGAGCGCGATGATGCGCGCCTCGCCATTGTCGTGGTGGATGGCTGCGGTGACGCCCCAGTTTTCGGCGCGCAGGATCTTCTGGACCTGTGGGATCAGTGCAAAGTCGACCTCGAGCCGGTCGAAGCCGACCGCATGGCCCCAGTCGCGCACCAGCGCCGCCTTCAAGCGGTCGAGATCGCCCAGCGGCTTGTGCATGTCGGGCTCCTCGACCTCGACATAGCAGAGCCGGATGGCTGGATCGCGCTCGATGACCTTGTCGGAAGCGCGCTTGCGCACGACGGCGGCGTTGATGACGGTGTCCTGGGGCACGTCGATGACAAGGTCGCCGAGGATCGTGGCGGAGCAGGAGAGGCGCCGACCCTCGGGCAGGCCGCGCACGCGGTCGTACCGGTCTTCCTTGGGGCCGCGCTGCGAGATGTGGTCGAGCGAGGAAACGATCTTGTGCTTTGCGAAGGAGCCTTCCTGCACGCTGACCTGACAGCGCCCGCATGTTGCGCGCCCGCCGCATACGCTCTCGACATAGACGCCGAGCTGGCGCGCGGCTTCCAGCACCGGGGTGCCGACCGGAAAATGCCCGCGCTTGCCGGAGGGCATGAACAGGACGAGGGGATCAGACACGGAAAGCCTCCGGTTTGCAGTCGTACAATGGAGTTGTTTCAGTATGATTGTGCATCGCTCACATCAATTTTCTGCGTGATCTTGTCAAATTATTAGCTTGAAATTTCACTGAGAAATCCGGTTTTATCCATTATAATGATAATAAAAATATGAAAAATTATCGATTGATATATCAAGAACATAAATATTAGCAAGAGAGAAATGCAATGAACTGCCGATCTTTTGTTTCCGAAGAAAGAAAAAGTCA
>JAUIBM010000015.1 GCA_030428345.1 Alphaproteobacteria bacterium
ATGGCCTGCGAGTCTTTCCTTGATCTTGTCACAAGATCGCTCCGTCACAATGACGCAGCATCGGGTGGAAGCGCTCTAGGCCGCGTTGGAGGCGGCGGTTTCCGTCAACAGAGCGTAGATCGCCGCGGCGTCCGTGGTGTCGCGCAATTTCTCGATGGTCTCGGGCTCGCGCATGACGCGGGCGATCCTCGCCAGCGCCTTGAGGTGATCGGCGCCGGCGCCTTCGGGCGCAAGCAGCAGGAAGACGATATCGACGGGCTGGTCGTCAAGCGCCTCGAAATCGATCGGCTTGTCGAGCCGGGCGAAGACGCCGGTAATGCGCTTCAGTTCGGAAAGCTTGCCATGCGGGATCGCAATGCCGTTGCCGACCCCGGTGGAGCCCAAGCGCTCGCGCTGCAGCAGCGTGTCGAAGATCTGCCGGCCGGAAATGCCGGTCTTGGCCGAAGCGCGCTCCGCAAGGTCCTGGAGCAATTGGCGCTTCGAGCTGCTTCGGATCGCAGGGATCACGTCATCCGGGGAAATCAGGTCGCCTAGATCCATGCCATAAATCCTTTCGGCGCCCGCAAGCGGGCGTCTCGAACCTCAGGAGCCGGGCGTGTTTCAGCCGGCCTTGGCGGGGTCTATCCAGCCGACATTGCCGTCGGCCCTGCGATAGACGACATTGATTCGTCCATTGGCAGCATTGGTGAACACGATAACCGGCTTGTCCGTCAGGTCGAGTTGCATCACGGCTTGCGCAACGCTTTGCTGATGAATGGATGTCGACATTTCCGCGACAATCGCCGGCGCGAAGTCCTCTGCAACCTCCTCCTCCTCGTCAGGGGCAGTCATCACGGTGTAGGCGGCCTCGTCGGCCTGGGGCGAACGCTGGGTGGCGTGATGGTCCTTCAGCCGGCGCTTGTAGCGGCGCAGGCGCTTCTCGATGCGGTCCGCCGCATCCTCGAAGCTGGCCGTGGCGTCATGGCTCTTGGCGCTCGCCTGCAGCACCACGCCGGTGTCCAGATGCACCGCGCAGTCGCAATCGAAGCCGCGGGTCGATTTCTCGATCGTCACCTGTCCGGAAAAGCCGCCGTCGAAATATTTTCCGACCGCCTCGTCGATACGATCCTGGATGCGCTCGCTCAGCGCATCGCCGATATTCATGTGTTTGCCGGAAATTCTGAGGCTCATGGGGTATGGCTACTCGTTGGGGTCATGGTTCGCTGAACGCAGCGTCTGCGGAATATAGACGAAATGGTTTGGGGGTTACACCCGAACCGGCTTCCTATTTCAGCCGATGTGGAAATCTGCCAGCATCGAGCTGCGCGTCCGCGGTGCCGGCCGCGCCATCTTGCGCGACGGCGCGCTTCTATGAGTGTGACAGTTCAATGTCAAGGACAACGTCCTGCGCCGCGGTGCATCGTCCTAGACCGCTTCGGAGGCGGTAAAGGCCTGCTTTTCCCGCCTGCGCTGTACCGAGGAGGGAATGTTCATGGATTCCCGGTACTTGGCCACGGTGCGCCGCGCGATGTCGACGCCGCCCTTTTTCAACAGATCGACCAGCGCGTCGTCGGAAAGGACGGCCTGCGCCTTCTCCGCGTCGATGAGCTGGCGGATCCTGTGGCGCACCGCCTCTGCGGAGTGCGACGCATCGCCGCCCGTCGCCGCGATCGCCTGGGTGAAAAAATATTTCAGCTCGAACAGCCCGCGCGGGGTCAGCATGTATTTGTTGGCCGTCACCCGGCTGACCGTGGATTCGTGCATCTTGATCGCGTCGGCGACCGTCTTGAGGTTGAGCGGGCGCAGATGCTCCACCCCATAGGCCATGAACATGTCCTGCTGCTTGACGATTTCCGTCGCCACCTTGAGGATTGTCTGGGCGCGCTGGTCCAGGCTGCGCACCAGCCAGTTGGCGCTTTGCAGGCAATCCGTCATGAAGGTCTTGTCGGCCTCCGTGCGGCAGGTGCGCGCGACCCTGGAATAATAGGTGCGGTTGACCAGCACGCGCGGCAGCGTTTCGGTATTCAGTTCGATCTGCCAGGCCCCGTCGGCGCGCGCCTGGACCAGGACGTCCGGCGTCACAGGCTGGGTGGGCGCGGCGTTGAAGCGGTGGCCGGGCTTGGGGTCCAGTTCACGGATCTCGCGGACCATGTCGGCAATGTCGTTGCGGTCGACGCCGCAGATCCGGCACAGCTCGGTGAAGTCGCGCCGCGCCAGCAGCTCCAGATTGGCGAGCAGTTTCGCCATTGCCGGATCAAGTCGGTTGCGTTCGGCCAGTTGCAAGGACAGGCATTCGGCCAGATTGCGAGCGCCGACGCCGGTGGGGTCGAAGGTCTGCACGATCGCCAGCACCGCTTCGACCCGCTCCGGCCTTGCGCCCAGCGCCGTCGCTATCTCGGCGCAGTCGCGACGCAGATAGCCGTCATCGTCGAGCGAATCGATGATTTCCGACGCGATCAGGCGGTCCGCCGGGGCGCTGAGGCCAACGGCGGTTTGCGCATGCAGATGCTCGGCAAGGGAGACCGCCCGGGCGCACCAGGCGTCCAGATCGGGCGCGTCGCCGTCAAGGCCCTGCCCGCCGGAGCCGGTCTTCCAGGGATCGCCGAGCGGCGAGGGCTGGGCCTGGCCGGTCCTGTCGGCGTCGAAGACGTTCTCCAGCGAGGTGTCGAGCCGCGCCTCGATCGCCTCGGCGCTCGTTTCCAGTTCCTGGCCCACCCATTCGGCCTCGGGCGAGGGTTCTGGCGCAGCCGGCTCTGCGGGAGCGGCAATCTCCTCGCGCGGGCTGTCCTCCGTCATCTCGAGCAGCGGGTTCTTCTCCATCTCGCGCGAGATGAAGGCGGAGAGTTCAAGGTGACTGAATTGCAGCAGGCGAATCGACTGCATCAGCTGGGGAGTCATCACCAGCGATTGCGATTGCCTGACCTGTAGCTTGGCTGAAAGCGCCATCCCCCGGCCCTGAGGGCCACCTCCTCGATCAATGCACCCAAGTCGCGCCAATCGGCGCGCGGCGCGCCTAGATCAGTCTGCCCGATCTGGCCCGCTTCTTGCTAGCAGCCATAACAGCACTAGTTGATCAAAGTGTAAACTGCTCTCCGAGATAGGTGCGCCGGACATCGGGATTGCGAACGATCTCCTCCGGCCTGCCATGGGTCAGCACCCGTCCATGGGCGATGATGTAGGCGCGGTCGATCAGGCCCAGCGTCTCGCGAACATTGTGATCGGTGATCAGCACGCCGATGCCGCGGCGGGTCAGGTGGCGAACCAGCTCCTGGATGTCACCGACCGCGATCGGGTCGATGCCGGCGAAAGGCTCGTCCAGCAGCATGAAGGACGGGCGGGTGGCGAGCGAGCGGGCGATTTCACAGCGCCGCCTTTCTCCACCTGAGAGCGCGATCGAGGGCGATTTGCGCAGATGGCCGATGGAAAACTCGTCCAGCAGGGCGTCGAGCTGGCGCTCGCGCTCCCTGGCGCTCTTCTCGACCACTTCGAGCACGGCGCGGATGTTGTTCTCGACCGAAAGCCCGCGAAAGATCGAGGCTTCCTGCGGCAGATAGCCGATGCCGAGCCGCGCGCGGCGATACATCGGCGTGGCGGTGATGTCGTGGCCGTCGAGTTCGATGCGGCCGGCGTCGGCCCGCACCAGGCCGGTAATCATGTAGAAGCAGGTGGTCTTGCCCGCGCCATTCGGGCCCAGCAGGCCAACGGCCTCGCCGCGCCGCACGCCCAGCGAAACGCCGCGCACGACCGAACGGCCCTTGTAGGCCTTCTGCAGGCCATAGACCGCCAGCACCCCCTCGCGCGAAGCCGGGCGCCGGACAGGTTGACGCTGCTGGACCTGTATTGGGGGGGGCGGCGGCGCCTCCTCCTCGTCCATTTGCCAGTCTTCCATTGCGTCACGCCCGTTCGATATGCGGTCGGCGAGCCAGCCCGCGATCCGCCACGGCGCATATAGCCACGTCCACGGCGACGGGCGTCGACGGGACTGTCCGACGGTTCTAAGGCGCCCTGCGTCCAAAGCCTATTGCGCCTTTCCCGGTGCCCGCTCCAGCTGCATCTTGATGCGGCCGCCGCCCCCGGACTTGCTCTTGCAAGGTTCGACCTTGATGTTGTTGGTCCGCATGTCGATCGTTACGACACAACCGGTGAGAATGTTGTTACCCTGGCTGACGGAAACGTTTCCCGAAAGATTGGCGATCTGGGTCTCCATGTTGACGGTCGCCTTGTCGGCGCTGGCTACCTGATCCTTGGATCGAACCCCCACGCCGCCGCTGGCCTCGATCACCCGCACATTGCCGCCCGGCCCGACCTTGCCCTTTGAATCGCGCCCGTACAACACCTTGAGACGCGACGTCGTCATCCGCGTGGTGCCCTGCGTCACCGTGACATTCCCGGAAAACACCGCCGTTCCCTTCTCGTCGATCACCTCGAGGCGATCGGCCTCGATCTGGACCGGCTCCTTGGAACCGCTCATGCCGTCAAAGGCGCCGCCAAAGGTCTGGGCGCCTGCAAGGCTCGAACTCGCCAGGACCAACAAGGTGGCAAAGACGCCCGTGGCGATGCGTAGCGTTTCTTTCACTGTGCGGTTCCCTTGTCGGCCGTGTCCCCTCCATCCGAGGAATCGAAGGGTTGTAGCGTCATCTGTACCCGGTTTTCAAAGACGATTTTCTTGCCGCGATCTTCCACCGTCAAGGATTCGGCGCTGACCCGTGCCCTTCCGGTGTCGACGACAACCGGTTTTTCGGTCCTGAGCGAGCCCTTTTCAATGTCGATACTGGCGTCCTGTAGCCGGATTGTGATCCCGTCGTCCATATCCACCGAGATTGTTCCGCCAAGTTCGAGGGTCTTGCCGGCGGTGTCGTAGATTCCGCTCGCCGCGGCGATCTGCGCAAATCCGCTGTCGCTGACGGGCATTTTCGCCTTGATGTTGATGAGCGAGACGCGCGCCGGGTTGGCCGCGTCCTGGGTGGCGCGTTCGGCCGACAGGTTATAGGGGCGGCCATTGCCGTCCGTGCCGGCCAGCGTCGGATTGTTCATCACCAGCTTGCCCTGTTCGATCGAAGCGCCGTCAATGTCGATGTCGGGAAGCACGGCCAGCGAGATGTAATAGGAGATCGCGATGATCGCCAGGGCCAGGACGCCGCCCAGCGGCAGGGCGAGCTTGAGAAACCGGACCATGCCGGTGTGGCGGCGGGCGCGATCGAACTCCGCCTTGGAGCGTCCGGAGGAGACGAAATCCAGATCGGCATGTCCGTGATCGGCTCGCGGCGCGTCATCGTAGTCGTCGTAACCGTCATAATCGTCGTAATGACGCGGCTCCGCACGCCTCGGCGCCTGACCGGCTCTCGTCCTGCGGGGTGTCGGATCCGAGTAGGTCAATTCCGGTCCATGGATACGCTGTTGCGACAATCGCCGGCCTCAGCCGCGCCGGCGCGCCCGACAAGGTTCTGATCCGTCAACTGAGCGGACCGGCAGATCGGGCACTGTGGAATGGTCTGCGTCACAAATGTGTAGGCGCATCCATTTTGTTGATTTTACGGCGAAACCGATAACCATTCCAGTCGGCAAACCGGTCAATTCGGACCGCTTGCCTCACGAATGCGCAAAAATATCCTCATCCGGCCAACCGGCAAGGTCAAGTTGGGCGCGCGTGGGCAGGAAGTCGAAGCAGGCCTGCGCCAGTGCGGTGCGCTCCTCGCGGGCCAGCCGCTCGTCGAGGCGGGCCATGATGGCGTGCAGATAGAGCACGTCGGAGGCGGCATATTCCTGCTGGGCCGGCGTCAACTCGGCCGCCGCCCAATCAGAACTCTGCTGCTGTTTGGAAAGATCGACGCCGACCATCTCGCGCGCCAGATCCTTCAGCCCGTGCCGGTCGGTATAGGTACGCGTCAGGCGTGAGGCGATCTTGGTGCAATAGACGGGTGCGCACAGCACCCCAAAGGCCTTGTAGAGCATGGCGATGTCGAAACGCCCGAAATGAAAGATCTTCAGCCTTTGCGGATCGGCCAGCAGGGCGGTCAGGTTGGGGGCCTGCGTCTGGCCCTTTTCGATCTGAACCACATCGGCCGTTCCGTCGCCCGGAGAAAGCTGGACGACGCAAAGCCGGTCACGAACCGGGTTCAGGCCCAGCGTCTCGGTATCGATGGCGACCGTGTCGCCATAGCGCGAGAGATCGGGCAAGTCGCCCTTGTGCAACCGGATTGTCATGAAGGACTCCGCAAACAGTAATGTCGGGATTTGTGTGAACGAGAAGCGGCGCAGATGCAACCGGCGCCCCACCCGTTCCGCGTGTGACTTATTGCACACCGGGTCCGGCGGGTCGCTCCTATCTTGAGGGTGTAGGGAAGGCGAGGTTGTCTTCCCAGGGCTCAAAAAGGGGAATGACCATGATCAGCAAGACAATCGCAGGCGCAGTAACGGCCGCAATCATCGCGGGTTCGGCGCTGGTCGCCACGACGGGCGCATCCTTCGCCGGCGGCTACGGCTACAATGGCGGATACGGCGGCTACGGATACAATCACGGCTACAACCATCGCAAGAGCTATCACACCGGCTATTACCAGCCGCGCTGCTTCTACAAGAAGGTCAAGTATCACGATTACTACGGCTGGCATTGGAAGCGCGTGCGCGTCTGCAACTGACGCCGCCAAGCCTGACAATCAACTCCATTCCCCAGAAAGCTCCGGCTCCGCCCGGAGCTTTTTGGCGTTCTGGATCGGGGAACACGATCGGGCGGCGACGCATGCTCGCCGGGGCTCACAGCGAATGACGCATGATGCGCCGAACGTGACCCGCGAGCGTTCAGACTGTGCGAACCGACACAACGTAACGGAAGGTGAACACCCATTTCCGTTTTGCAGAGGGGCTCAACCCCTGACAAGGAACAACAAAATGGACGCCAAGCTTTACGAACGGGAATATCTTCACAACCACACCCTGTCGCTGACCAGCACAGATTTGCGCATCACTTTCGCGCTGAGCACGCTGGGCGTCATCCTGATCGGACTGTTCGTTTGATGCCGAATTGCCTGAAAGGCATGCGCGGGCGCCGGTTTGGAGCGATTACGATTGCCTGACGGCTCCGCCTTCGCCACTGTGCTTGTCATGCGCGTGCGGCATCGGTCACCGTACCTGCCCCGCGCGACAAGTCGGAAGGAGCAAGCCATGCGCATTCTCATGCTTACGGCAGCCATTCTTGTGGGGGTTGCCAGCGCAACCTCACCCCGGATGTCCTTTGCCGCGGACACCGCCACCCCCGATTCAGGCGCCTCGACCCCGGCGCCGCCACCTGCCGATGGCCAAGACGGACCGGCAGGCAGCCAGGGCGGCGGTCAGGGTGCTGGCGAAGGGGGCGGCAATTGCCATCGACGCCCGGAGACGCCGACCTCCTGAGACGCCATCCCGGACGCTCCGGGAGCCGCCTCACCGGCCGGACGCGAACCGCCTTGCGCCGGCGACGCACAGGACAACGAGCAGGCTGGAAGCGATCATGCCCGAGCTCACCGGTTCGTGCAGGATGGCTGCGGCCAGGGCGAGGCCGAAGAACGGCTGCAGCAATTGGAGCTGGCCCACCCCGGCGGTGCCGCCGAGCGCCAGGCCGCGATACCAGAACAGAAAACCAATCAGCATGCTGAAGACGGAGACATAGGCGAGGCCCCACCATGCCGAAGCGCCGATCCCGCTCCAGACCGGCGGGGCCGTTAGCAGGCAGATCGCGGCCATCATTGGCAGCGAGAGGATCAGCGCCCAGGAAATGACCTGCCAGCCGCCCAGGCGGCGCGAGAGCTTCGCCCCTTCCGCATAGCCGAGCCCGCACAGCACGATGGCGGCGATCATCAGCAGATCGCCGGACAGCGAACCGCCCCCGCCGTGCGTCAGCGCGAAGCCGGCGACCGTGGCCGCCCCAAGGATCGAGAACAACCAGAATGCGGGGCGCGGGCGCTCACCGCCGCGCAGGACGCCGAAGATCGCGGTCGAAAGCGGCAGCAGGCCGATGAAGACGGTCGAATGCGCCGCCGTGACTAGGCGAAGCGCGAGCGCGGTCAGGAGGGGAAAGCCGGCGACGACGCCGAGCGCGACAATCACGAGCGGCCCGAGATCGCCGCGGGCGGGACGCGGCTGGCGCAAGGCGAACAGCAGCGCCGCACCGAGCAGGGCGGCGATGACGGCGCGCGCCGAGGTCAAGAAGAGCGGCGGCAGGTCGGCGACGGCCAGACGGGTCGCCGGCAGCGACCCGCTGAAAACGAGGACGCCGACGAAACCGCTGCCCCATCCCGCATTGCTTCGCTCCATGTCTATCCGCCTTCCATGTGTTCTTGCGCCTTCGATGGCGGCAATAGCCGCGCAGGCGTGGCGGAGACAGCGACAATGGAATACAATCGGTCCAAACTGTATGGGTGCGCTGTCCCATACACTTGCCCTGGAGCCGATCATGCATGTTGCGACCCAAAGCCGTACGGAGGCCGTGATCGAAGCGATTCGCGCCCGGATCGCCAATCGGGCGCTCGGCCCCGCGGACCGGCTGCCTTCCATAAGGCGCATCGCGGAAACCATGGGTGTCTCGCCCTCCACCGCGGTCGAGGCCTATGGCAGGCTGGAGGCCGAGGGTCTTGTCCGCGCCCGGCGCGGTTCCGGTTTCTATGCGACCGGCGCCAATCCGCCGCCCAGGACGCTGGCTGCGGCCGCGCCCTCGCCCGAGCGCGATGTCGACCCATTCTGGGTGTCGCGGCAGTCGCTGGACGCCGACCCCGACGCCCTGACCCCCGGCTGCGGCTGGCTGCCGGCGGACTGGATGCCGCACGCGGCGTTGCGCAAGGGATTGCGGGCGCTGGCGCGCGCCGAAGACGCCGTGCTCACCGATTATGGCGCGAGCCGCGGATCGCCCGCCCTGCGCCGCCTGCTGATCGCACGCTTCGCCGATGAAGGCATCGCCGCGACGCAGGACCAGATCTTGCTGACCGGATCGGGCACGCAGGCGATCGACCTGATCTGCCGCCTGCTGCTGCGCCCCGGCGACTGCGTCCTGGTCGACGATCCATGCTATTTCAACTTCCAGGCCCTTCTGCGCGCCCATCAGGCAAGGATCGTCGGCATCCCCTTCACTCCTGGCGGACCGGATGTTTCGGCCTTCGTGCAAGCGCTCGATGCGGAAAACCCCCGCCTCTACATCACGAATTCCGCGCTTCACAATCCTACCGGGGCCAGCCTCTCGCCGCAGACCGCGCATCGGGTCTTGAGTGCGGCTGCCGCCCGCGGGCTGACGATTGTCGAGGACGAGATCTTCGCCGATTTCGAGCCCGAGCCCTCGCCGCGGCTCGCCGTTCTCGACGGTCTGGAGCGGGTCATCCGGATCGGCAGCTTCTCCAAGACGCTCTCCGCCGCCATTCGGTGCGGCTATATCGCGGCAAGGGCCGACTGGATCGAAGCCCTGGTCGACCTGCAGATCGCCGCCAGCTTCGGCGGACCGGGGCCGGCCGCGAGCGGCCTCGTCGCCGATGTCCTTTCGGGCGGCGGCTATCGCAGGCACCTGCAGGAGGTGCAGCGCCGCCTTGCACGCGCGCGAAGGGATGTGACCGACCGGCTTGCGCCGCTGGGGATCGAACCCTGGATCACGCCGCGCGGCGGTTTCTATCTGTGGTGCCGCCTGCCGCAGGGCCTGGATTCAAGCGCAATCGCGCGGCGATGCCTGAGCGAGAAGATTGTCCTTGCGCCGGGAAATGCATTCAGCGTCTCCCAGTCGGCCGGGTCCTTCCTGCGCTTCAATGTCGCCCAGATGGGCAACAAGCGGATCATTCCGGCCCTCGAGAAGGCAATTCGCCAAGGATAGTCCGGCGCGGAGGCGGCCGGCCATTACAGGATGAAGCGGCTCAGATCGGTGTTCTCGGCCAGTTCGCCGACATGCTTGCGGATATATTCGGCGTCGACGACAAAGTTTTCCCCCGACCGGTCCGGCGCGCTGAACGAGATATCGTCCAGCACCCGCTCCATCACGGTCTGAAGCCGGCGCGCGCCGATATTCTCGATCGAGCCGTTCAGCTCCACGGCGACGTCGGCCAGGGCGTCGATCGCCTCCTCGGTGAATTCCAGATCGATCTCCTCGGTCTTCATCAGCGCGACATACTGCTTGATCAGGCTCGCCTCCGGCTCGGTCAGGATGCGGCGGAAATCCTCGCGCGAGAGCGCCCGCAACTCGACCCGGATCGGCAATCGGCCCTGCAATTCCGGCAGGAGGTCGGAAGGCTTGGCGACGTGGAACGCGCCCGAAGCGATGAACAGGATGTGGTCCGTCTTCACCGGGCCGTGCTTGGTCGCGACCGTCGTGCCCTCCACCAGCGGCAGCAGGTCGCGCTGCACGCCCTCGCGGCTGACGCTGCCGCCCATCGCGCCGTCGCGCACGGCGATCTTGTCGATCTCGTCGAGGAAGACGATGCCATTGTTCTCGACCGCCGAAATTGCCTCGGTAACCACCTGGTCGTTGTCGAGCAATTTGTCCGATTCGTCGGCGATCAGCAGATCGTAGGATTCGCGCACGATGGTGCGCCGCTTCTTGGTGCGCTGGCCGAAGGCCTTGCCCAGCATGTCGTTGATGTTGAGCACGCCGACACTGGCGCCGGGCATGCCGGGAATCTCGAAGCCGCCCATCGGACCGGCGGTGTCGGCGACGTCGATCTCGATTTCCTTGTCGTCGAGTTCGCCCGCGCGCAGCTTCTTGCGGAAGGAATCACGCGTCGCGGGGCTGGCGGTCTTGCCGACCAGCGCATCGAGCACGCGTTCCTCCGCAGCCAGATGCGCCTTGGCCTTCACCTCCTCGCGCTTGCGCTCGCGCACCAGCGCGATGCCGGTCTCCAGCAGATCGCGCACGATCTGCTCCACGTCGCGGCCGACATAGCCGACTTCAGTGAATTTGGTCGCCTCGACCTTGATGAAGGGCGCATTGGCGAGCCTGGCGAGCCGGCGCGCGATCTCCGTCTTGCCGACGCCCGTCGGCCCGATCATCAAGATGTTCTTGGGCAGAACCTCCTCGCGCATCTGGCCTTCCAGCTGCTGGCGGCGCCAGCGGTTGCGCAACGCAATGGCGACGGCCCGCTTGGCGTCGTTCTGGCCGACGATGTAGCGGTCGAGTTCGGAAACGATCTCGCGTGGGGAAAAATTGGTCATGGGTTCTGCTCTCGATGATGCGGCGGCGGCGTCACACGCGCCTGCGCGCTGAATAGAAGGAATGGCGGCCCCGCCGGTCGGCGGCGAAGCCTGCTGCGCATGCGCGTTTACCTTGCGCTTATTGAGCGTCCAGCGATTCCACAATGACGCTGTCATTGGTGTAGATGCAAATCTCGGCGGCGATCTGCATGGCCTTGCGCGCGATCTCCTCGGCGCTCTTGTCGGTGTCGGCGAGCGCGCGCGCCGCCGCAAGGGCGTAATTTCCGCCCGAGCCGATCGCCATGATGCCGCCCTCGGGCTCCAGAACGTCGCCCGTGCCGGTCAGGGCCAGCGTCACCGAGGGGTCGGCGACCAGCATCATCGCCTCCAGCCGGCGCAGATAGCGATCGGTGCGCCAGTCCTTGGCGAGTTCGACGCAGGCCCGCATCAACTGGTCGGGATATTGCTCCAGCTTCGCCTCCAGCCGCTCCAGAAGGGTGAAGGCGTCCGCGGTCGCGCCGGCGAATCCGGCGATCACCCGGCCGCCCTTGCCGATGCGCCGCACCTTGCGGGCATTGCCTTTCATGACCGTATTGCCGAGCGAGACCTGGCCGTCGCCCGCGATGACCACCTTGCCGCCCTTGCGAACGGTAACAATGGTGGTGCCGTGCATGATGATTTCTGATTGCGCCATGGAACCTCGGGGGGATGTCTCGGGAAAATCCTTGCCCTCATGTATGCCGTTTTGCCGTCATTGCAATTGCCGCCTTCCCCGACCCGCTTATGGCTTTGTTCACGGTCGGGTGATATGAGCGGGCGGTTTCGACGAAGGAAGGCATGGCAATGGCGGCCCTGACGAACCGCAAGGCGACGATCGCGCGGCGCACCAAGGAGACCTCGATCGAGGTCAGCCTCGATCTGGACGGCACCGGCCGCTACGACGTGGCGACGGGCGTCGGCTTTCTCGACCACATGCTCGAACAGCTCTCGCGGCACTCGCTGATCGACATGAAGGTGCGTGCCGAGGGCGACACCCATATCGACGATCACCACACCACCGAGGACACCGGGATCGCCATCGGCCAGGCGCTTTCGCAGGCGCTGGGCGAGCGGCGCGGCATCACGCGTTACGCCTCGATCGACCTGGCGATGGACGAGACGCTGACCCGCGCGGCGGTGGATGTCTCCGGCCGGCCCTATCTGATCTGGAAGGTCGAGTTCTCCCGGCCGAAGATCGGCAGTTTCGATACCGAGCTGTTCCGCGAGTTCTTCCAGGCCCTAGCGCAGAATGCGGGCATCACCCTGCATGTCTGGAACCATTATGGCGAGAACAACCACCATATCGCCGAGACCTGCTTCAAGGCGGTGGCGCGGGCCATGCGGACCGCGATCGAGGCCGATCCCCGCCAGCCCGACGTGGTGCCCTCGACCAAGGGCACGCTGACCGCCTGAAGCATCGGCCGATGGTCCGCAGCCGGGGCCCGCTTGGATGTCGCGCGCGACTTGTGCGAAAAACCCGCCCCCGCTAAGAGAACTGCATGGCCATCTACACGGCATATATGCCGCCCTCGGGCGACGCGACGAAATTGCGCCTGATTTCGGACAAGGCGTCGCTGCTGGCGCTCGTCGCGCCGGCCTTGTTCCTTCTGTGGCATCGGCTTTGGTTCGCGCTCCTCATGTATGCGATGGTGATCGCCGCATTGGCGCTGTTCGGGCGGATCGCCGGCGAGACGACGGCCGGGTTCCTGTCTGTCCTGCCCGGCTTCTTCCTGTTCCTGCAGGGTCGCGAACTGGTGATGCAGCGCCACGAACGGGCGGGCTGGCGCGAGGTCGGCGTCGTCAGCGCCGCTTCCGCCCGCGAGGCCGAAATCCGCTATTTCAAGGACGCGCGCGTGGACATCGACGAACTGACCAAGACCCTCGCGGCCTCGCCCGCCGCCTCGCCCGCGGCAAGGGCCGCTTCGGGAGACGCGCCCGCCACTGCGCCGCGCCCGCGCGGGACGCGCGGCTCGCTGGGGCTTTTTGCCGAATGATGCGCATCGCCATTATCGACTACGGCTCGGGAAATCTTCATTCGGCGCACAAGGCGGTCGAGCGCGCCGCGCGCGAACGCGGCATCCTCGCCCAGGTGAGCGTCACCGACAAAGCCGAAAGCGTCGCGTCCGCCGACCGCGTTGTGCTGCCGGGCGTCGGTGCATTCGCCGATTGCGCAGCCGGTCTGGACGCCGTTCCCGGCATGCGCGAGGCGCTGGAAGAGGCGGTGACCGCGCGAGGCCGGCCATTTCTCGGCATTTGCGTCGGCCAGCAATTGATGGCCTCTCGCGGCCTCGAAAAGACGGTGACGCCCGGATTTGGCTGGATCGCAGGGGACTGCCGCATGATCGACGCGGGCAATCCGGCCATAAAGGTCCCGCAGATCGGCTGGAACACGCTGGACGAAACGGAATCCCACCCGCTGCTTGCCGGCATCCCGACCGGGCCGGACGGCTGGCATGCCTATTTCGTGCATTCCTATCATGTCGTCCCGGAGAACCGGGAGGAACTGCTCGCCACGACCGACTATGGCGGGCGCGTGACCGCCATGATCGGCCGCGACAACATGGTCGGCACCCAGTTCCACCCCGAGAAGAGCCAGAAGCTCGGACTGGCGCTGATCGGCAATTTCCTGAAATGGACGCCATGATCCTTTTTCCCGCCATCGACCTGAAGGACGGCCAATGCGTTCGCCTCAAGCTGGGCGAAATGGATTCGGCCACCGTCTATAACGAAAATCCAGCCGCACAGGCGAAGGCGTTTGAAGACGCCGGCTTCAAATGGCTGCATGTCGTCGATCTCAATGGCGCGTTCGAGGGCGCCAGCGCCAACGGAGCCGCGGTCGAGGCGATCCTTGCGGCGACCACGAATCCGGTGCAGCTCGGCGGCGGGATCCGCACTCTCGCCCATATCGAGAATTGGCTGGCCAAGGGTCTTGCCCGCGTCATCCTGGGCACGGTCGCGGTGCGCGACCCGGCGCTGGTGCGCGAGGCGTGCAGGCTGTTTCCGGGACGCATCGCGGTCGGCATCGACGCGCGCGGCGGCAAGGTCGCGGTCGAGGGCTGGGCAGAGACCTCGGAACTGGGCGTGAAGGAACTCGCAGCCCGCTTCGCCGACGCCGGCGTTGCAGCGATCATCTATACCGATATCGACCGGGACGGGGTGCTGACGGGAATTAACTGGGAATCGACGCTGGATCTGGCCGATTCGACCGACATTCCGGTGATCGCGTCGGGCGGACTTGCCTCCATGGCCGACATCGTGCGCATGACCATGCCGGACGCGGCGCGCCTTGAAGGGGCGATTTCCGGCCGCGCGCTTTATGACGGCCGCATCGACCCGGCGGAGGCGCTGGAGATATTGAACGGTACATTTCAGGTTGGAGACGCACTGTTTGAGGGAAAAAAGTGACCGCCGACACCCGCGAGACAGACCAAATCGCACGCCGGTACAATGAAATGATGCTCGGCGCGCCCGGCAAGAGACCTTATCGGGACTGGCCGGAGATGGGATACGAGTTCTCCTTCATCTGGTTCAAACCCTTCGTGAAGGTGAGTTCGGTCAGGGTTACGGACTACCAGCCCTTAACAAATGCAAACATTCGCAATCCTGACGGACACCCTTTCGAAGAACTTGAAGCCATTGCTATGCAAGAGGGAAAAATCTGGTCGCGGGAATATGTGGGCAAGCAACTGGGCTTCAGCATTCAGGAAGTTGAATCAGGAATGATCAGTTTGTGGCTGGGCTTCCAGGATAAAACGAATCTCGACAAAATCGGTCTTCCGCTGAAGGACTATATGGATCAGCAGAATCTGATCGAACCAATGGACCTGATAATCTACTCGTTCGAATCTCAAATCGTGGCCGACCTGTTGCATGAAATCGGCTTGAGCAAAGTGCATTATTTTGATTTCGGGTTGACCCATCACCCAGCAGATATACAAACCTTCGATTTCGATAAGCTGGGAGCCGAGCAAATACCTTATGGCGAGTTTGCGTCGGAGCCCTCCCGC
>JAUIBM010000528.1 GCA_030428345.1 Alphaproteobacteria bacterium
GGAATCCTCACCTCGGCGCACCGCCCCAAACGATGGCAAGACCCCATTCGGAATCCACGAGATGCCGGCGTGTCCAGGCATAGTTGGACTTTACAATCAAGGTACACGCGCCCGCTATTATTGGCGCTGTCCGCATTGCGAAGAAGAATTTGAACCGCGCCCCAGCCACCTGAAATGGGTCGACGGCGATTCGATTCTCGATCGGGCGGAAACGGTCTGGCTTGCCTGCCCGAAAAACGGATGTGTCATCGACCGCGCTGCGAAATACGAAATGAACCGCACCGGCCGATGGCTGCATGAAAGCGCTGATGGCCAGCGTGCTGTGCCTTTGGGCGATCCCGATATCCGACGCGCCGGCATGGTTTCCTATGCGCTCAATGGAGTGCATGCTGCCATGCAATCCTGGATCGATCTTGTATCGAAGATGATGCAGGCGGAAGAGCACTTCGAGTTGACTGGCGATCAGTCTGGAATTCGGAGCGTTACAAACCTCGATCTCGGCCTGCCATATCACGTGCGAGGCGCGGCTGATCTTGACTTCACGGCTCAGTCGCTGATCGACCGATCGGACAATCGACCGCTCGGCGAATGCCCTGCCGGAACGCGGTTCGTCACCATTTCGGTCGATGTGCAGCAGAACAAGTTTGTTTGTCAGGCCGATGCATGGGGTGAGGGATTGGAGCGCTGGTTGATCGACCGGTGGGATATTGCCACGCCACCTCCAGCAGCCCCTGGCGCAGTGGATGCGGAAGGCAAGCCGAAACGCTCTGTCATGCCGCATATCTATCCGGAAGATTGGGGTGATGTTGCCACGCTCCACGCGCGCATCTTTCCGGTCGATGGAACCGGCTATGGGTTGCAGGCGGCGGCAGTGATTGTTGATGCTCACGGCCAGTCCGGCGTGTATGAGCGCTCGCAGGCGTTTTGGAGAGCGCAGCGCCGAGTGCGGCTCGCTTTCCGACAGTCCCCAGCCGGTCGACCGATCGAGGGCGTTTACATGCTCTATCGCGGCGAATCGGCACCGGGGGCCGCCAGGGCGCGTCTTCGTTTGCCGGAGGCCCAGAACCTCAAGAAGCGCGGCCGGCGCAATGATGTCGAATTCGTCTTCGTCAATACAAACAAGATCAAAGATGAAATCGCAGCCGCTCTGGCGCGTCTCGAGCCGGGTCCGCTGGCCTATCATCTCAATCGCAATCTGCAACGAGAATATTTCGATGAGTTCTGCGCAGAGGTTCGGGACAATGCTGGCCGATGGGAAAAGCGAGTTCGGCATTTGCGTAATGAATCGCTGGATCTTGGCGTATTCGGAAAGGCTGCAGTCATCGTACTTGGCGCGGAAAACATAAAGGATTGGTCTGCAGCACCATCCTGGGCTGCGCCTGTTCCAAGCAATGTCCGATCTATTCGGCTCATAACCTCGGCTGCGCCCGCCGAAGTCGCAGAACCTGAAAAACCGCGCCAATCCGCCGCCGAGATGCTGGCCGAACTGCGCAAGGGGATGAACCGTAAATGATCTCGTCCAATCCGACAGCGGAAGAATTGGCGACCTACGCCACCTGGCTGGCGCAGGCAGAGGCGGCGGCGTTCAAGCTCGCCTCCGGCGCTTCGACGGTCTCGGTCGCTTATAATGGCGAACAGGTTACCTACAAGCCGGCGAGCCTGCCGCAATTGCGGGCGGTGATCGCCGATCTGCGCGCGGCGCTTGGCAAGCCGGCCCCGCGCAATCCCGGCGTGGCGTTCAAGCCGGTCGTGTTCGGACGGGACCGGACGAGTGGCGGTGGAGGGCTCTATTGATGGCGAAATCCAATCGCGCCACTCGCAAGGCCGCCCTGCGCGCGGCGAAGCGCGCCCTGCATTCCGGCCCGCCGAAACTGACCGCTTCCGGCTATCGCGCGGCTGGCGGCCAGCATCCGGTGCTGCGCAACTGGTCGCCCGGCTTGCGCTCCGGTCATGCGGCGCTGCGGTTCGATCGCGAGCGGCTTTCGAGCCGGATCCATGATCTGGTGCGCAATGATGGCTGGGCTTCCGCCGCCACCTCGCGCTTTCTCGACAACATCGTCGGGGCCGGCTTCCGGCTTTCGGCAAAGCCGGCCTACAAGGCGCTCGGCATCACCATCGAGCAGGCGCGCGAGGTCGCGGCGCAGATCGAGGCGGCCTGGGCGATCTATGTCTCCGAGCCCGGCTTCTGGTCCGACATGGAGCGCATGGGGCCGATGGCCGCCAATGACGGTCTCGCGGTGCGGCACCTTTTCGCCGATGGCGAGGCGCTCGGCTTTGTCGGCTGGCGTCCGTCGTCGCTGACCGGCTATGGCACCTGCCTGCATGTGCTCGACCCGGTGCGCCTTTCCAATCCGAACGGCGTCGCCGATACGGACAGGCTGCGCGACGGCGTGGAGCTGGACGCGCATGGCGCGGCGATCGCCTATCACATCCGCCGCAGCCACCCGGGCGATCTGATGACGCTGGGCCAGCAGCCATGGACATGGGGTCGCTTCGAGCGGGAAACGGCGTGGGGCCGCCCACAGGTCCTGCATTTGCGGGAAAAGCAATGGGCCGGGATGACGCGCTCGGCTTCGGACCTGGCCCCGGTGGCGGTCAAGATGAAGCAGGTCAGCGACTATGACGACAGCGAGTTGCAGGCCGCCGCCCTCAACGCCAAGCTCGCGGCGGTGATCACGACGCCACTCGACCCGGAAGCGATAACCGACGATCTGGATGGATTGGCAAAATATGCCCAATCGGAGGCGGATTATTACAACAAGGTCCCGCTCGAGCTGGACGGTGTCAACCTGACCTTCCTGCATCCGGGATCGCAACTGACGACTGTCAAGGCCGAGCATCCGCACAGCAATTTCGAGGCGTTCGAGCGCAACGCCCTGCGCAATATCGCAAGCGCCGCCGGCATGTCCTACGAGGTGATGACCGCGGACTT
>JAUIBM010000016.1 GCA_030428345.1 Alphaproteobacteria bacterium
GTGATCGACACCGATGACAAATCGGTCGCCGACGAATGGCTGGGCGGGGCCGGACTGACATCGGTGACGCTCGACGGCGCCCTGACCCAGAAGCTGCGCTATGGCGGCACCCAGTCGCGGCGCGACTATCTGAAGGACGGCTCGATCGTCTCCTACGCCGAGGGCGCGCGAAACAATTTCAGCTACCAGGCGAGCCTGGCATTCGACACGCCCTGGCTCAACGCCCATCACACGCTGACGGGCGGTTATGAATGGGAGGGCGAGTCCTTTTCGCCGTCCCATGTGGACGAGACCTTCAACCGCAAGACCAATTCCTTCGTCGGGGAGTATCGCGGCGAATTCCTCGACCAGTTCTACCTCAACGCGGCGATCCGCCAGGACAACAACGACGCCTTCGCCGACGCCATGACCTACAGCGTCAGCGGCGCCTGGCGCGTGCCGGGCACGGCGACGCGGATCCACGCTTCAGTCGGAACGGGCGTCACCAACCCGACCTTCTACGAGCAGTTCGGCTATATCCCCAACGACTTCGTCGGCAATCCGAGCCTTACGCCGGAACGCAGCTTCGGTTGGGACGTGGGCGTCGAGCAGGGCTTCTTCAACGGGGCGCTGGTGGTCGACGTCACCTATTTCAAGCAGAACCTGACCGACGAGATCGCCGTCGACTATTCCAACTACCCGATCTCGACCGTCTACAATGCGGACGGCGAGAGCAGGCGCGAGGGCGTCGAGGTGGCGGCGACGGTGAACCTTTCCAACGGCTTCACCGCCACCGGCAGCTACACCTATATCAAGTCGCTGCAGCAGCTCGTCGCCGGCACCCCCTCCACCGAGGAATTACGTCGCCCGCGCCACCAGGGCGCGCTGAACGTCGCCTATGCCTTCCCCGACGAGCGCACCCGCGTCTTCGCCGAGGCGATCTACAATGGCGAAATGCTCGATTCCGCCTTCGTTCCCAGCCTGCCGTCCACCGTCACGCTGAAGGACTACACGGTGGTCAATCTGGGCGGCAGCTACCGCATCTCCGAGAAGGCGGAGATCTATGCCCGCCTCGACAACGCCTTCGACGAGCAATACGAGGAGATCTTCGGATACAACTCCAAGGGGCGCACCGCCTATCTAGGCCTGAAAGGCCGCTTCTGATGCGCCGTTCCGGCCGGTTCCTCGCCTTTCCGGCGCGGCTCCGGCCGGCACTTTCGGCCTGCGCGGCGATCACGTTCGCCGCGCAAGTCGCCTTTGCGGGAGACACGCCGTCCGCCGCCGTCCACTCCGAGCCGACGCCCTCGCGCGTCGTTTCGATGAATGTGTGCACCGACCAGCTGGCGATGATGATCGCCGCGCCCGGGCAGCTCAAATCCGTCTCGTTCATCGCGGCGGAGAAACAGACCTCGGTGATGGCCGAGCAGGCGCGCGCCTATCCGCTCAATCACGGCCTCGCCGAGGAGATCTTCCTGCTGAAGCCGGATCTGATCCTGGCCGGTTCCTACACCACGCGCAGCACCGTGCTGCTCCTGCGCAAGCTCGGCTTCCGCGTCGAGGAGTTCAAGCAGGACGCCTCCTTCGCCGATGTCCGCAGCAACATATTGCGCATGGGCGACCTGCTCGGCCGGCGCGAGCGCGCCCGCGAACTGGTTTCGCTGCTCGACCGCCGCCTCGCCGAGATCGGGGCGGTTCCGCTCGCCGCGCACACGGTCGCGGTATTTTCGCCAAACAGCTACACCGCCGGCAAGGGCACACTCGCCGACGCCGTGATCGAGGCGGCGGGCCTCTCCAACATCGCCGCCGAGCGCGGATTGTGGGGGCCGGCGCGTCTGCCGCTGGAACTGCTGATCGAGGCGGCGCCCGACATGCTGATCGCCGGCGGCGACCGCTACAGCGGAACGGCACTGGCGCAGGCGATCTTCCGCCATCCCGCCTTTCGCGCGCTTGCCGGCCATACCCGCATGGTTTCCCTGCCGGGACCCTATTGGGTTTGCGGCGGACCGTACACCGCCGAGGCGGTGCGCTTGTTGCGCGAGGCCGCCTCCAGACCGGTCCGGCCGCAATGAGCGAACCCGCACGCTATCGGCTGGTGCTGCTGGTACTGGTGGCGTTGACGGCGGCGCTGTTCCTGGCGTCGCTGGCGATCGGCCCGATGGCGACGGGCCTCCTTGACAGCCTGCGCGCCCTGTTCTCCGAGGACGCTACCGCCATCGTCCTGATCATGCAGGAAATCCGCCTGCCGCGCGCCATTCTCGGCCTCATGATCGGCGCCACCCTCGGCCTTTCCGGCGCGGTGCTGCAGGGCTATCTGCGCAATCCCCTGGCCGAACCCGGCCTGCTCGGGATTTCGGCCTCGGCGTCGCTGGGAGCCGTGATCGCGCTCTATTCCGGCCTGGCGGCGGTCGTGCCGCTTTCCCTGCCGGCCTTCGCGCTGGCCGCATCCTTCGTCGCCGTGCTGCTGGTGCGGGCCATGGCGGGCTCGGCGGTCGGCACGCTGGCGATCGTGCTCGGCGGCGTCGCGCTCACCAGCTTTGCCGGCGCGATGACCTCGCTGGCGCTCAATCTTTCGCCCAATCCCTTCGCGGCGCTGGAAATCCTGTTCTGGATGCTCGGCTCGCTCGCCGACCGCTCGATGAGCGATGTATGGATCGCCGCGCCGTTCATGCTGGTCGGCTGGGCCATGCTGGCCGGCCTCGGCCGCTCCCTCGACGCTCTGACGCTGGGGGCGGACGCCGCCCGCAGCCTCGGCGTCGACATGCGGCGGCTGCAATTCCTGGCGATCTTCGGGACGGCCGCATCGGTGGGCGCGGCGACCGCCGTCGCCGGCGCGATCGGCTTCGTCGGACTGGTCGTCCCGCATCTGATGCGCCCGCTGGTCGGGTCGCTGCCCTCGCGCCTCTTGCCGGTGAGCGCGCTGGGAGGGGCCTGCCTGCTGATGACGGCCGACATCGCGACCCGGCTGGTCGCGCCCGGGCGCGACCTGAAGCTGGGCGTGCTGACCGCGCTTGTCGGCGCGCCGTTCTTTCTCTGGTTGGTCTGGCAGACCCGGCGGGAGGCGTCATGACGCTCCTTTCGGTTCGCGACCTGAAGGTTGACCTCGGCGGCACGCCGGTGCTGCGCGGGGTTTCCTTCGACATCGGCGAAGGCGAGGTGGTCGGGTTGATCGGACCCAACGGGGCCGGCAAGTCGACCCTGCTGCGCGCCGCGCAAGGCCTGCTGACCCCGCTTGGCGGCAAGGTGGAGAGAACCGGCCCGCAAGCCGCATCCGGCGAAGGGGGAAAGGCGATCGCCTATCTGCCCCAGGAGCGCGAGATCGCCTGGCCGATCACCGTGGAGGCTCTGGTGATGCTGGGGCGGCTGCCGCATATCGGCCCCTTTGCTTCGCCTGGCCCGCGCGACCGGCAAGCCGCCGAACAGGCAATGCAGCTTGCCGGCGTCACGCCGCTGCGTCACCGGGCGGTGACGCGCCTTTCGGGCGGGGAGCGGGCGCGGGCGCTGCTGGCGCGCGCGCTGGCGCAGGAAGCGCCGCTGCTTCTGGCGGACGAACCGACAGCCGGCCTCGACCCGGCGCAGCAGATGGTGGTGATGCGGATTTTCGCCGGCCAGGCGGCGGCCGGGCGCGGCGTCGTTGTCTGCCTGCACGATCTGGGGCTTGCCGCGCGCTGGTGCACGCGCCTGCTGATGCTCGCGGGCGGAAGGATCGTCGCCGAGGGAACGCCGCAGGAGGTGCTGACCGCCGAGGTGTTGCGGGCGGTTTACGGCGTCGAGGTCTTCTTCGGGGCTTCCGCCGACGGCATGGTGGTAATGCCGGTCGGCCTCACGCCCGCCGGTGCGGGGGAGGGCGCGACATGAGCTCCGCCAGCCTGCGCAGATCCGAACCGGCCGGGTTTTCGCAAGAGGACGGCCTCGCGCAGGGCGTTCCGGCGATCATGCGCGAAGAACCTGTGGAAAAGCGCCTCGTCGAATGGCCAAGGGCGATCGGCGAAGCGGGCGCCGCACGCGATCCCGATTGGCCGGACGAGCCGTCTCGCGCGGCGAATGACGATGTGCCAGAGGCCCCGGCCGACGTCCTGCCGCAGGTGACGCCCGGCGATCCGGTATGGTCCGGCACCCGCACAGGGGGAGCGGGCCGGTGGGCGGCGACCAGCCTGTTTTCGGCGATCCTGCATGTCGCGGTCGGCGGCGCGCTGCTGGCCGCCGGAGCCGACCTGGTCCTCGTAGCCGGCGGAGGCGAACCTGATCTCGCGCGGATCGGAAACGCAGAGCAGGACAGCAAGGCCGGTGCATCGGCGGCGACCGAGCTGGTCGTGAAATTCGAGCAGGCGCAGCCGGATGCCGATTCCGCGCCGGCCGCGATCGAGACGCCTCCCTTGCCGGCCGCCGCGTCGAGCCTCGTTCGGACCCCGCCAGTGGTCAACAAGGAGCAGACCTTGCCTGAAGCACTACCTGAGGCTTCACATGAACCGATGCGCGAGCCGGTTGCGCGGCCCGAACCTGCGGAAACTGCGCAGGCAATCGCCGCTGCGGCGACGCCCGAACCGGAAGAGAAGCCTGAACCAAAGCCTGAAGACAAGCTCAACCTTCACATGAAGTGCCGCCGGTCCCTGCCGCGCCGACTGCTGTCGAAGACATTCCTGAAGCAACGGATGATCTGCCCGAAATGACGCAGCCGCGTCCATTGCCCGCCGTCCTTCCGGTTCCCGAGCCCGCGCCGCGCGCCCCGGACGAAAGACGGATCGCGGCGAAGACCCCGCCGCCGGGCAAGACGGAACCGCGCGTGGAGAAGAAGGCGGAGCAGCCTGCGCGAAGCCCCGCCGCAAAGCGGGCCGAGCGCAAGGCGACGCGGCAACAGCGGGCGGCGGAGAACGCGGCCGAGGCGAGGGGCAATGCTGCGGCGGATGCAAGGCGGGGCGTGCGCGACGGCGCGGCGCGAAGCCAGTCGTCTTCGAGTTCGCGACGCAAAGGCGCCAGCGGCCCGGGCGATGCGGCGACCTCCAATTATCCGGGGCTCGTGCTCTCCCGGTTGCGTCAAGCCCTGCGCTATCCGCCCGAGGCCAGCGGCACCGGCATGCGCGGCGAGGCGAGGGTGCGCTTTACCATCGCCTCCAACGGCTCCGCCTCGCGGATCAAACTGGTTCGCAGCTCCGGATTTCCTGCGCTCGACAAGGCGGCGCTGGAGACGGTTCGGCGCGCCTCGCCCTTCCCGGCGATTCCCTCGGGAGCCGGCCGGTCCAACTGGACCTTCACCGCGCCGCTGATGTTCTCGCAATGACGGCACGCGCGGCCATGCTTCGCCCTGGAGGCATAACTATCTGATCCGGAAAGCAAATCCGGGTGAGCTAATGTTATGGTTTAGGTTGATTTGCTAACTGTCGCCGGCCAGGACCTTTGACAGCTTCGCCGCATGGTGGCGCACATTGGCCCGGATCGCCTCGAGGTGCTCGCCCTCGGCGCGGATGGTGGGAACCGAGAATCCGATCACGCCCAGCAGGGCTCCGTCGACGCCCAGAATGGGGGCCGAGACGCCGCTGACGCCGATCGCATATTCATCGCGCGCTTGGGCAAGCCCGTCGGCGCGCGAGCGCATGATCTCGTCGCGCAGGGCCGGCAGGCTGGTGATCGTGTTCGGCGTGAACTTCTGCAGGCGCTTGAGGCGGGGCATCAGATTTTCGAAATCGCCCATCAGCATCGCCTTGCCCAGCGAGGAGCAGTGCATGGGTGAGCGGCTGCCCAGCGGCGACAGCGTTTGCACGGCCTGGGCGGAATCGCGCTTGTCGACGACGACGACCTCGACGCCGTCCGGAACGGCCAGCACGGCCGTTTCGTGGACGGCCTGCTCCATCTCCTCGAGATGGCGGCGCGCCCACGCCCTTATGTCGAAATTTCGGAACGCGCGAACGCCGATCGCCCACATCCGCGTGGTCAGCATGTACCGGCTGTCGTCCGGATCCTGCCGCACATAGCCGAGCTGGCTCATCTTCTCCAACAGGCGATAGGTCGTGCTCTTGTTCATCGCGAGTTCGCGCGACAGTTCCGCCAGACGCACCGGCTGACCATAGGTCGACAGGAGTTCGAGCACCCTGAGCGCTTTTTCAACCGTTGCCGACACCGATCGTTCCTCCTCTGGAATCGCACGCTCGGAGGCCCCGGCCGCGATCGAGCATTTGTATTTCAACCATCGCAACCGGATTTGCAACTCGGTCGCGACGGGAGCGGCCGCTGCGTCCCGCCCGGTTTCGGGTCGGGGATCGCTTCACGTTTCGAGCCATGATTGCGGCTTCATTTTTCGCCAAACTCCACTGCGATCCGGACGCCGGTTCTTGACAGTCGGGCCAAAATCTTAAAATGTCGGTTCACATAATAAAACATTCGGAGCCACTCGTCGATATCGCGACGCCTCCGATCTGTGACCAGGATGTTGTTGGATGCCTTTCTCCCTGACCGATGAACAACGCATGATTGCCGATGGCGTGCGCGCCTTTGTCGAGGCCGAGCTGCAGCCGCACGAGGCGCTTGTCGACAAGCTCGACGCGGTGCCGGACGATCTGTTCGACGAGATCAAGCGCAAGGCGATCGCCGCCGGCTACTATGCCTTGAACATGCCCGAGGAGCATGGCGGCGGCGGGCTTGGCGCAAGCCAGAGATGCGTCGCGGAAATCGAGTTCGGGCGCACGAGCAGGGCGCTTGCGATCATCTGCAACCGGCCGGCCCCCATCCTGAAGGCGTGCAAGGGCGACCAGATCGAGACCTATCTCAAGCCGACGATAACCGGCGAGCGCTGGGAGTGCTTCGCGCTCACCGAGCCCGGGGCAGGCTCTGACGCGCGTGCGATCACCACCCGCGCGGTCGCGGACGGCTCGGATTACGTGATCAACGGCACCAAGCAGTTCATCACCATGGCCCTGCGCGCCGACTTCATCATCGTCTTTGCGGTCACCGGGGTCGACGAGCACCCCAAGGGCGCACGCAAGCGCATCACCGCCTTCCTGGTCGACAAGGACACGCCCGGCATCGAGGTGACGCCGCTGGACGTGCTCTCCAACCGCGGCATGAAATCCTGCATCATCTCGTTCAGTGACGTGCGCGTGCCGGCGCGCAACATTCTCGGCGAGGAAGGCGGCGGCTTCGCCATCGCCAAGAACTGGATCTTTTCCGGCCGCGTCATGCTGGCCGGCAATTGCGTGGGCCTTGCCGAGCGCGCCATGGGAATCGCGGCGGAATGGGCGAACACCCGCAAGGCGTTCGGCCAGACCATCGGCAGCTTCCAGGGCACGGCCTTCAAGCTCGCAGACATGGCGATGGAAATCCACGCCACACGCCTGATGGTGCTCGACGGCGCCGCCAAGATGGACGCCGGCACGATCACCCAGCGCGAGGCCTCGCAGGTCAATCTGTTTGGCTCGGAAATGGTGGGCCGCGTGACCGACAATGCGCTTCAGATCATGGGCGGCATGGGCGTGACGCGCGACATGCCGCTTGAGCGGTTCTGGCGCGACGCCCGCGTCGAGCGCATCTGGGAGGGAACCTCCGAGATCCACCGCGACATCATTTCGAAGGACATATTGCGCGAGTTCGCGGCATGAGCGGGGGCGAGCGGATCGAGGTCGTCCGCAACGGACAGATTCTCGAGATCACGCTGAACCACCCGCCGGCGCACGCCATCAACCAGAAGGCCAGCCAGGACCTGACGGCGGCGATACAATTGCTGGAAGACGATCCGGAACTGCGCGTCGGCATCGTGACCGCCACGGGCGATCGCATGTTCTGCGCGGGCTGGGATCTGAAATCCGTCGCCGCCGGCGAGACGGGCGAGGATTTCGGCCCCTATGGCTTCATGGGACTGCGCCGCAACGACGCCTCCAAGCCGGTCATTTGCGCCGTCAACGGCCTTGCGGTCGGCGGCGGCTTCGAATTCGCGCTGAATGCGCATATCGTCATCAGCACGCCCGAGGCAGAGTTCGGCCTTCCGGAACTGCAGCGCGGCTTCATTCCCGAGGCGGGCGCGCTGTGGCGCGTGCATCGTCGCCTGCCGTTCAACATCGCCTCCGAACTGCTGCTCACCGGCCGGCGCCTCAGCGCCGAGGAGGGCTTGCGGCTCGGCTTCATCAATCGCCTTGCGCCGCGCGCCGAGCTTATGGACGCTGCACGCGAGATCGCCGGGCAGATCGCCTCGGCCGCTCCGCTCGCTGTCGCCGCCTATCTGGAGGTGCTGCGCGAGGTCGAGACGCTCTCGGACAGCGAGGCCTGGGTAAAGCTTTATTCCGGACTGCCGGCGCGCGACCGCATGCGCGCCTCCGATGATTTCATGGAAGGGCCGCGCGCCTTCGCGGAAAAACGCGCGCCGCAATGGAAGGGACGCTAAGCCGATGGATTTCGAGATCAACGACCAGCAGAAGCTGATGCGCGACAGCCTGCGCGCCTTCCTCAAGAAGGAATGCCCGATCGAGTATGTGCGCGATTGCGACGACAATGAGCGCTTTCCGTTCGAACTCTACGAGAAGCTCGCGGCGGAAGGCTGGCTCGGACTGCCGATCCCGGAGGAATATGGCGGGATGGGCGGCACCTGCACCGACCTGGCGGTGTTCCTCGAGGAGTTCGCGGCCCATTTCGAGGCCGGCGCGAACATCTTCTACACCACCATCGTCATCGCCACCGACGCGATCACCCATTTCGGCACCGAGGAACAGAAGCGCGACCTGCTGCCCAAGCTGGCGCGCGGCGAGATCCGGTTCGCCTTCTCGCTGTCGGAGCCCAATTCCGGCTCGGACGCGGCCTCGCTGCGCACGCGGGCGGTGCTGGAAGGCGATGAATGGGTGATCAACGGCCAGAAGATGTTCTGCTCCTGCGCCCAGGAAGCGGATTACATCCTGCTGATGGCCCGCTCGGACGTGGAAGCACCCAAGCACAAGGGCATTACCATGTTCCTGCTCGACACCCGCACGCCGGGCGTCGAAATCCGCAAGCTGCGCAAGCTCGGCCTGAAGCCGATGGATCTCAACGAGATCTTCCTCAACGACGTGCGCCTGCCCAAGGATGCCATCATCGGCGCGGTCAATACCGGCTGGATGAACGCGCTCAAGACGCTCGACTACGAGCGCTGCTGCCTTTCCGCCGTCAATGTCGGCGCGGCGCAGTCCTGCCTCGACAAGGTGGTGGCCTATACCAATGAGCGCGAGCAGTTCGGCCAGAAGATCTCCAGCTTCCAGCTGACCCGCGCCAAGCTCGCCGACATGGACATGGAAATCGAGGCGGCGCGCCTCCTGCTGTATCGTTCGGCCAATCTTGTCGACCGCGGCATTCCCAACAACAAGGAAAGCGCGATCGCCAATCTCTATTCGTCCGAGACCTATGTACGCGCCGCGCTCAACGGCATGCGGATGATGGGCGGGTGGGGCTATCTGATGGAGTTCGACATGCAGCGCCATTTCCGCGATTCCAAGCTGGCCGAGATCGGTGGCGGCACCTCGGAAATCCTGCGCATCATCATCTCGCGCGAAATTACCAAGTGAGCATGGCGCCGCGGCCGCGCTTCCATTCGGCCGCAAGGTGAGTAATGCGCCGATGGTCGGCGCTGTGATCGTGGGCGGAGCATTGGAGGCTGCAGGATGAGCGATCTGGTAATCGCAAACGGAACGGTGGTCTTGCCGGACGGCCCGCGTCAGGCGGACGTCCTGATCTCGGGCGAAACCATCGAGGCGATCGTCGATGCGGGGACAGGGCAGGGCGCCGAGCGCGTCGATGCGACCGGCAGGATCGTCCTGCCCGGCGGCGTCGACCCGCATGTCCACCTGATGGTCGGCTTCATGGGCCAGCGCAGCATCTACGATTTCGAGAGCGGCGGCATCGCCGCGCTTCGCGGCGGCACGACCACCATTGTCGATTTCGCCCTGCAACGGCGTGGTGGATCGATCCTTTCCGGCTTTCGCCACCGCCGCAAGCAGGCCGACCCGGTCGTCACGCTCGACTACGGCCTGCACCAGATCATTACTGACGTGAATGCCGACACCCTGGGCGAACTCGCGGCGCTGCGGGCCGAGGGCGTCGCCTCGCTCAAGGTCTACATGATCTATGAGGAGGACGGGCTGAAGGTAGAGGACGGCGCGCTGTATGCGCTGATGCAGCAGGCCGCCAGGGATGAGCTGATGCTGGTCCTGCACGCCGAGAACGCCGGGATCATCGAGCGCCTGCGCGCCGAGGCGGTGGCCGCCGGGCACACCCACCCGCGCTGGCATGCGCGCACCCGTCCGCCGATCACCGAGATCGAGGCGATCTCGCGCGCCATCCTGTTCTGCGAGGATACCGGCTGCCCGGTTCACATCCTGCATCTGGTCGCCGGCCAGGCCATCGACCTGATCGAGGCGGCGCGCCGCAAGGGACTGCCGGTGACGGCCGAGACATGCACGCATTACCTGGCGCTGGACGAGTCGGCGCTGGAGCGGCCCAATCCGCATGAATATGTGATGAGCCCGCCGCTGCGCTCCACCGCGAATCAGGCGATGCTCTGGGAGGGGCTGAAGCGCGGCGTGCTCAACGCCGTTACCTCCGACGAGGTTTCCTATTCGGCGGCGGCGAAGGCGATGGGGGCCGCCTCCTTCGCCACCATCGCCAATGGCTGTACCGGCATCGAGGCGCGCTTGCCCGTGCTCTATACGCTCGGCGTCGCCGAGGGGCGCATATCGCTGCAGCGCTTCGCGGAACTGTTCTCGACCTGGCCGGCCGACATCTTCGGCTTCGGCGACAGCAAGGGCCGCATCGCGCCCGGCTACGACGCCGATCTGGCGGTGATCGATCCGCAGAAGAAGCGGGTGATCGGCAAGGACACCGATTACGGCGATGTCGGCTACAACCCCTATGAGGGCATGGAACTGACCGGCTGGGCGAGCGAGACCATCTATCGCGGCAAGGTCACCGTACGCGATGGTGAGTTCCTCGGCACGCCGGGGCAGGGCAGGTTCCTGCGTCGCGCCAACGCCAAGAGACCGCAATTGTGAGCGGAGCCGATATTGCCCGACTGAAGGCCGATTTCGAGGCGGTCGCGGCGATCGGCGTCGACCCGCAGGGCGGCTGGTCGCGACCCGCCTATGGCGAGGCGGAGTGCACGGCGCATGACTGGTTTGCCAATGCCGCGCGCGAGGCCGGGCTTTCGGTGAGGCAGGACGCGTTCGGCAATTCGATCGCCCGGCTCGAAGGGTCGGCCGACCTGCCCGCACTCGCCATCGGCTCGCATCTCGACACAGTCACCTGCGGCGGACTGTATGACGGCGCGCTCGGCGTGCTTGCCGGGCTCGAGGTGGCGCGCCGCATCGCGCGGTCCGGCGAGGCGCGGGCGCGGCCGCTGGAAATCATCGCCTTTCGCGACGAGGAGGGCCGGTTCGGCGCGTTCACTGGCAGCCGGGCCATGGCGGGACAATTGCCGCAGGACGCCTTCGCCTCCATGCGCGCGGCCGACGGCGCGGTCCTCGGCGAGGCAATGGAGGCGGCCGGCTTCAAGACCGAGCGAGCCGATGCGGCTCGGCGCGACATGGCGCAGATCGCCTGCTGGCTGGAACTGCACATCGAACAGGGCCCGGTGCTTGAGGCCACGGGCGAACCCATTGGCGTCGTCACCGCGATTGCCGGCCAGGAAAGGCTGTCGATCCGCTTTTCCGGTTCCGCCGGCCACGCCGGCACCACGCCGATGCATCTGCGCCGCGACGCCTTCGCGGCGGCCGCGCGCTTCGCAGATCGTTTCCGCGACATGATCCTGGTTGAGGGAGAAAACAGCGCGCGCGGCACGATCGGCATCGTCCGGGTGACGCCCAACCAGGGAAATGTCATTCCCAGCCAGGTTTCGCTGGGACTGGAAATCCGCGACATCTCCGCCCCGCTGCTGGCGCATCTGGCCGGGCGCGCCCGCGCCCTCGCCCAGCAAACGGGAGAGGAGATGTCGGTCGACGTATCCTGCCGCACCAGCTATGCCGCGCCGCCCGTGCCGATGGACGCCCGCCTGGTTGCCGCCCTGGACGGCGCCGCGCGCGAAGTGCTGGGCCGGCCGGCGCCGCACATGCCTTCCGGCGCCAATCACGATGCGGGGATCCTCGGCGCGCTCGTCCCGGCGGCGATGCTGTTCGTCCCCTGCGACGGCGGTCTCAGCCATGTGCCGCAGGAACATACCGACTGGCCGCCGATCGCCGACGCCGTCGCCGTGATGGAGCGCACGGCGCGGCGATTGCTCGCTTCCACGGAACTGACGCAATGCTGATGCGAACCGCCAATTCGCCGTTCTGGCCGGAAGGGTTCGAGTTTCACCTGCCCGTACCGCAGGGCAATGCATTCGCCAATCTGGCGCGCTCGGCGGCGCGGAACCCGGACCGCCCGGCGGTGTTCTTCTATGGCGCGGAAACCAGCTATCGCAGCCTGGTGGAACAGGCGGAGGCGCTGGCGGGCTTCCTGCAGCAGCGCTGCGGCGTGCGCGCGGGCGACCGCGTGCTGATCGACATGCAGAATTCGCCGCAATTCGTCGTGGCGTTCCAGGCGATCCTGCGCGCCGACGCCGTGGTCATTCCGGTCAATCCGATGAATGTCGAGCAGGAACTGGCGCATTACATTTCCGACAGCGGCGCGCGGGTCGCGCTGATCGGCGACGAACTGGTTGAAAGGTTCCAGGGCTTTGCCGGCGGTTCGCTGGACCATGTTGTCGTCGCCCGCTACCGCGACGCGGTCGGCCCCGATTGCGCCGATCCTCTGCCGGAGGTGATGCTCCGCCCACCCGTCGCCCTGCCGGCGGGACCCTGGGTCGATTTCCGAGATGCGCTCGCGCCGGGTCTGACTCCGGCTCCCATGACGGCCGGTTCGGGCGACCTTGCGGTGATGCCCTATACTTCCGGCACGACCGGGCGGCCCAAGGCCTGCATGCACACCCATCATGCCGTCACCTTCACGGCGGCGGCGCAGGCGAAATGGTACGGGGTGGATTCCGATGGCGTCATGACGTCGTTCATGCCGCTCTTCCATGTCGCAGGCATGCAGGCCTCGATGAGCGCCGGACTGTTCGCCGGCGCCGCCCTGGTGCTGATGACGCGCTGGAACCGCGACCTCATTCCGGCGCTGTTCCGCCGCCACAAGGTGACCTGGTGGAGCGCCGCCCCGACCATGATCGTCGACGTGCTGTCGAGCGAGCGCTTCTCGGACGACTGCTTCGCCCATCTGAAGGTCCTGACGGGCGGCGGGGCGTCGATGCCGGCGGCCGTCGTCGCCCGGCTGAGGGAGAATTACGGCCTTGATTTCTGCGAGGGCTACGGACTTTCGGAAACCATTTCGGCGACGCATATCAATCCGCCCGCCCATCCGCGCCCGCAATGCCTCGGCATCCCGATTTTCGACACGCATGCGATGATCGTCGATCCCGACACCCTTAGGGAACTCGGCGAGGAGGAAACCGGCGAAATCCTGGTGAGCGGGCCGCAGGTCATGCTGGGCTACTGGAAAAAGCCGGAAGCGGACGCTGAGACCTTTGTCGAGATCAATGGCCGGCGCTGGCTGCGAACCGGCGACATGGGCCGGCGCGACGCCGACGGCTATTACTTCATTTCCGACCGGCTGAAGCGGATGGTCAATGTCTCGGGCTTCAAGGTCTGGCCCGCCGAATGCGAGGCGCTGCTCTACCGCCACCCCGATGTCCAGGAATGCGTGGTCATCGCCGCTCCGGACGGCTATCGCGGCGAAACGGTGAAGGCCTTGATCACGCTGCGCCCGCAGGCGCGCGGGCGCGTCAGCGCCGACGACATCATCGCCTTCGCGCGCACGGTGATGGCGACCTACAAGGTGCCCCGGCTGATCGAGTTCCGCGACGCGCTGCCGCGCACCGGCTCGACCAAGATCGATTGGCGCAAGCTGCAGGAAGAGGAATGGGCAAGGCTCGATGACTGAACAGATCTGGTTCGAGGATTTCACCCCCGGCGCGGTTCTTGTCTCGCAGCCGCGCACGATCACCTTCGCCGATATCGATGCCTGGGCCGATCTCACCGGCGAGCGCCATCCCGTGCACATGGACGATGAATTCGCCCGCTCCGCGGGCTTTGCCGGACGCGTCGCGCACGGCCTCTTCAGCCTCGCCCTGATCGAGGGGCTGAAGGCTGATCTGGGTTGTTTCGAAAGAAGCGTCACCGCCTCGCTCGGCTGGAACAATGTGAAATTCCATGCGCCGCTCTATCCCGGCGACAGCGTGCATCTGCGCCTCGAACTGGTCGACAAGCGCACGACCTCCAAGCCCGGGCGTGGCCTGGCGACGGAAAGGGGCATCCTGGTGAAGGAGGATGGCGCGCAGGTGACCAGCGGCGATCACCTGATTTTCCTGCTTTCGCGACCTGCCGCCGGATAGCGCAGGGCCGTCCCCGACGTGCCCCGGGTCGAAGCGAATTGTTGACATGCATGCCGGTGGCTTCTAATCGGGCGAACCGGTTTCCGTATTTCGGAACTTCTCAATTGCCGGCGGGCTTGCGGTTCGCGCCGCGCGCCCGCCATGGAGCAGGGCATGTCCGAGCACGACGACACTCCTTTGGGCCGCGCGCTGCGCATCGTTGAAATCCTGGCGACGGCTCCGGAAGGGCGCAATCTCACCGAGATCGCCGCCGCCGCCGATCTGGTCGTGACCACCGCGCATCGCCAGCTGGCGACGCTGATCGGCGTCGGCCTGGTGCGCAAGACCAATTCGCGCACCTTCGTCCTGGGCGAGCGCATGCTGCGCATCGCGGCGCTGATCTCCAGCGGCGAGGACGTCGCCACCATCGCCGAGCCGGTGCTGCGCCAGATGGTCGACAAGTTCGGCGAGACGGCGTTCCTGGCCAAGCTCGACGGCACCCATGTGCAATTGATGACCACGATCCTGCCCGACGCCAACGGCCAGGCCTATGCGCAGCCCGGGCGCGACATGCCGCTCTATGCCGCCGCTTCAGGCAAGATATTGCTGGCGCTGCAGGACGAGGA
>JAUIBM010000529.1 GCA_030428345.1 Alphaproteobacteria bacterium
CAGAGCGCGACCCGCATCAGGAACTCGTCGACGAAGGCGTCGAGCGCGGTCCAGTCCGTGAGTTCGTGATCCCGGCTGGTGTCCACGGGCCCACCCTCGTGCCTGGCGATACGACGCATGATCCAGCGCTTGAAGAAGTCGTATTCGAGATATCGCAGCGCGCCCTTAGCGTTGTGCACCCAGCCGGCGCGCCATCCCGTCTGGGCGAACAGCTTGTCGGGAAAGGCGAGCGCCTCGGCGTGTTCGTCCGGCAGGTCGCTGGCGATCGACAGGGAAACCGTGACCAGCGCCGCCGGGATCGACTGCAGTTCCGATTTCCAGTTGCGGACGAAATCGACCAGCGTCGGCGGGTAATTTCCCATGTGGATCGGGCCGCACAGGATTGCGGCGTCGAAGCGCGCCGGAAGGGCGAAGCCGGGTTGGGCGAGGTCGGAAATCACAACGCCATGCCCGGCGGATTCAACCGCCCGCGCGATGTGGGTCGCGATCTTGCGCGTCTGCCCCTCGACGCTGGCATAGGCAATCAGGATCATCATGTCATGGACCTCCCTCTTGTTGATCGCCTCGTCAGCAGACCTGACGCTCGCACTGGGTGAAGACAAACGGTGCATCCTCGCCGATCCGGCTGGCGTCGTACATATGACCGTCCAGGCACTGGACCCGCGCCTCATAGGTGGTCTTCTCGCCCAGATGGCCCTCGTGGACGCGGATCAGATAGGAGATTTCGCAGCGCTTGGCGGCGCGAATCTCGAACTGCAGCTGATCCAGCCAGGCAGGGTCGGAGGATTGGGCGTAGGCGGGCAAGGCGGAGGCAAGAGCCAGAACGGTGGCGGCTGCAATGGAACGATACATCACACACTCCTCACTTCATTGAGGGCGAGAATAGCGTGCTGCAAGCTGGGCGACCTTGACCGAAATCAACGCCCGATCAGGCTTCGCCCGGATTGCCGGGATCGCCCCTCCGTCCGGACGAGGAGGGCGTCAGGTCCTGCAGTTCACCGTCGAGGCGTCGTTCCACAGTTTGCGGGCTATCGAACCGCTGACGGCGGTGTAGATCGCCATCGCAACCCCTTCGTTGCGCGGGAACTTCACCTCCTTGCCGTCGAAATCGACGAAGCCGACTTCCATGATGGTCTTGATCGCTTCGCCCAGAATGCGAGCGGAATCCTCGCACGTCACATCATCGTCCGGCTTCGACTTGCACTTGTGGGCGACGAACAGCCAGTCATGAATGATATATCCCACGCCGTAGCCCCAGGGAGAGAACTCCATCAGGCCATGCAGGATCGCGGGAATCGAGCCGCCATCGGTGTCCATGATCCCGGGACTGAACTTTCGTTTGTTGGAATCTGTGAAGCTGAACGGCTTCTTCTTGCTGGGCTCGAACACGAATTTCGGCCGCTTGTCGGGGTAGAAACCGTTCCATGTCACGGCCGGCAGACCGGAGAACTTGCCGACACCCAAGTCCTTGTAGCGCCAGATCCGTCTGGAAACCGCCAGGCTTTCCGGCTCCACCACGCCCCTCGCCTGCGCCGAAGAATAGTCCGCCACCACGCTTGCCGCAAACTTCGGAGTGAAAAGATCAAACGCTGCCGCTGCTACATTCTCGAGCTTCTCTACCATTGGGCATCTCCTCCCGCCCCGGTTGTTCAACCCGACTTATTTTGCCGCAACTTCTCCCAGTAGTCGAGACGCTTGCGTATTTCGCGTTCGAAGCCACGCTCCGGAGGATCGTAGAAGCGAAGCCTGCCCATTTGCTCCGGAAAATAGTCCTGACCCGAAAACGCGTCGGGCTCGTCATGATCGTATCGATAGCCCGCGCCATAGCCTTCGCCCTTCATCAGCTTGGTCGGGGCATTGAGAATATGCTTGGGCGGCGGCAGCGAGCCGTATTGCCTTGCGGCTGCCATCGCGGCCTTGAAGGCCACATAGACCGCATTCGATTTCGGCGCGCACGCCAGATAGACAGCGGCCTGCGCCAGCGCCAGTTCCCCTTCCGGGGGGCCTAGAAAATCCCAGACGTCCTTGGCCGCATTGGCGATCGCCAGCGCCTGCGGGTCTGCATTGCCGATATCCTCGCTCGCCATGCGCACGAGCCGGCGCGCGATAAAGCGGCGGTCCTCCCCGGCATCCAGCATCCGGCACAGATAATAGAGCGATGCGTCCGGGTCGGAACCGCGCACGGCCTTGTGCAAAGCGCTGATCAGATTGTAGTGGCCGTCCTGGCTCTTGTCATAGATCGGCGCGCGGCGCTGCAGGATCTCCTGCAGGCGCTCCGCGTCGAAAACCTCGCCCTCGCGCGCGGTGCGCCAGATTTCCTCCGACAATGAGAGCACCGCCCGCCCGTCGCCATCGGCCAGGCGAACCAGAACCGAACGCGCCTCGTCGTCCAGTGGCAGTTTGCGGCCCATCAGTGTCTCGGCGCGCCCGACCAGCCGCGCAAGGCTCTCCGGCTCCAGCGGATGGAAGGTCAGCACATTGGCGCGCGACAACAGCGCCGCGTTGAGCTCGAAGGACGGGTTTTCGGTCGTCGCGCCGACCAGCACGATCGTGCCGTCCTCCATCACCGGCAGGAAACTGTCCTGCTGGGCGCGATTGAAGCGATGGATCTCGTCGACGAAGAGCAGCGTGGCTCGTCCGCCGCTGCGCCGCAGGCGGGCCGATTCAAACACCTTCTTCAAGTCGGCAACGCCGGAAAAGATCGCCGAAATCTGCTCGAACGCCAGATCGGTCTCGCCGGCGAGGAGCCGCGCGACGGTGGTCTTGCCCGTTCCGGGCGGCCCCCAGAATATCAGGCTGCCAAGGCTGCCGGAGGCGATCATGCGGGTCAACGCGCCCGCCTCCCCCGTCAGATGCTCCTGGCCGACCACCTCGTCCAGTCGCGTCGGCCGCAGGCGATCGGCAAGGGGCCGATAGCCTGGCTTGCCGG
>JAUIBM010000017.1 GCA_030428345.1 Alphaproteobacteria bacterium
TGCGGGGCGGCTTGTCCGGATCAAGGCCGACTTCCCGGAAAATATCGGCGTTGTAGAACAGGATCGGCGTGGAGAAGGTGTAGGCAAGCCCGTAGGTCTTGCCGTTGAGCCGGCCGAGTTCCAGCCCGTTCGGCACCATCCCCTCGAAATGCGCGTCGAGTTCTTCCTTCGGAACGATGTCCTCGAGCGCCACCGCGCCCAGATTGCGGACCGCGAAATCGAGACCGGAGAAGACCATTTGCGTCAGGTCGGCCGGATTTCCGGCGACCATGTCGGCCTGGATGCGAGTCATCATTTGCGCCGGCGGTACGGGGACCCCTTCCACCTTGATATTGGGATGGGATTCCTCGAACTCCGCGATGAGGCGGCGGGTGGCGTCAGCGCCATTGCCGGCAGAGGACAGGTTGTAATTGTAGAAGGAGATCGTGACGGGCTTCGTCACCTCCGAGGGGATGGTCTGGGCGTTCGAGAGGCTGGGCGCGAGCGCGGCAAAAATGCCGGCCGCTGTCGCCAGGGCGAAGGGCTTCATCAGTCTTGCTCCATTGGTTGGTCAGGCTGTGTGGCCCAAACGGGCCGGAACGGCGCGGCCGGGGCCGCGCCGGGAAAATTCACTCGGCAGCATCCATCGCGGCCAGGTGCTGCCGGATAACCTCGAACTCGAGCCGGTGGCGCAGTTCACGCTTCTGCGGATGGGGCACATAGGTGACCGTGAGGCCCGAGGGACGCGCCGTGCCGATGGCGAAACCGGTTCCGTCGAGCATGTCCATGTGCTCGCTCAGGTCGAGCGGATCGGTCGCGGCGTGGTGCCCCGCGCCGATGAAGACCGGCACGCCATACCAATGGGAGACACGGTCGAGATGCACATGGCCGGAAAGAATGCCGATGACATTGTGGCCGGCGATCGTCTCGCGCAGCGCCTCGGTGGCGCTCTCGCTGAGGGATTCCCATGCCAGGTCGGGACGAGAAGGATCGACCATCGGCGCATGGTGCATGACCAGCAGCTTGGGCAGATCGAGATGCGCTGCCAAGCGCGCCTTCAGCCAGTCGATCTGGCCCTCTTCCCAGTAACCGCCGATCTGGCGCGGCACGGAACTGTCCATCACGATGACGTGCAGGCCGCCCGTCACGGCGTCGTGGTCATAGGGCTTTGACGGATCGCCATGCAGATCGGGATAGGCGGCGCAGAAGCCTTCGCGGCTGTCGTGATTGCCGAGCGCCAGAAAGAGCGGGACATCCGGCGCCTCGGCGGCGATCACCGACTTAAGAATTTCATAGGAGGCGGCATCGCCACGATTGGTCAGATCGCCCGAGGCGACGATGAATTGCGGCGCCGGGTTCATCCGCCTGATCTCGGAGAAGGTACGCTTGAGCACCGCCGTGGTGTCGCCGAGCAGCATTTCTCCCTCGACATCCTGGGTGGAGATGTGAAGGTCGGTGATATGGACGAAGGTCAGGTCAGTCATCGCAGGGCCCTTGAGTCTGAGCGTCCGGCTGCGCCGGCATGCAACACAACGCGCTTGCGTTGCTTCGATGCACTCTGTACCCAGTGTCCGTGACAAACGAATGAAGGTTCATTCACCGATGAATGAGATGATTCCGATGCGCGACCGCATCCTTGCAGCGACCGAGGAAATGCTCGTCGAGGACGGCATGCAGACATCGATGTCGCGCATCGCCGCCCGCGCGGGCGTGGCGATCGGCTCGCTCTATAACTATTTCGAGTCCAAGGATGTGCTGATCCGCGCCGTCTATGGCCGGCTGGCGCAGCAGATCATCGCCGCGCACCTGGCCGATGACGCGAGCGGGCTCTCGCCCCTCGGGCGCCTGGAGCGCTATGTCGAGGTGTATGTGGATTTTTTCTGGTCGGACGCGCAGCGCGCCATCCTGTTCGAATATCTCTCCAACGTTCCGTTGATCCCGTCGGACGAGATGGCGCAGAAGTTCGATGCGGCGACGCAACACATTCTTTCGATCCTGAGCGATCTGGCCGATACCGGCGCCTTGAAGCACGCCGATTGCGCGATTGCGGGCGCATTCATCGGCGGCGCGATCAGGAACACGCTGAAATGGCACCGCGCGCTCGCCAAGCAGCTCACACGGGAAGACCGCACGCAGATCATGGAAATGTGCCTGCGGGCGGTACTGGAAGATCCCGGCCTGGCGAAAGGCCGCTAGGGCATTCTCGCAAGCGGCGCCGGCTTGCCAATGGCCCCCGACGCCTCCGCCGGCCAGGGACTGGCCATGGTCGCCAGGCCGAAGCATGGCCCTTGCAAATGATCGACACCCCACCGGCTGAGCATTGTCGCAACCTCGGCGGTCTCGACATTGCGGGCAAGGACCGTCAGTCCGCGTGACTTCGCAAGTTCGACCTGCAGTTCCGCCGCCTTCCAGCGGTGCTGGCGATCGGGATCGTCCGTGGAAATTCCGGCATCGATCCGCACGCAGTCGACCGGAAAGCCGTGCGGGCCGAGCAGGGCGTCGAGACTTGCAGGCGCGACGATCCGGCAGCCCGCCACGCGCAGCATCTGCAGATTTTCCGCGACGACGCCGTCCGGCGCGCCTGAGGATGCGCCGGAAAGTTCGATCATGAGCCGTCGCGCGGACGGGGGCGACAATTGCAGGCGCTCCACCAACCGGCCAAGACAGCGGGGCTCGCCAATACTCGCCCCCGAAAGCTCCAGCGAAAGGCTTGCCTCCGGATATTTCGCGAGGGTCTCCAGCGCCAGTGCGATCGTCTGGCGGTCCACCAGTCTCTCGAAGCCAAGGGACGCCGCAAGTTCCCGCACCACCTCCGGCTGGGTCAGTTCCCCATCGGCGGATTCGATGCCCAGCGTCGCCTGGCGCCATGCGACGCGTCCGCTGACCGACTCCACCACCGGCTGGAAGGCGAGCCTGCCGCGGCCCTCGCCCAGCGCCGCGACAAGCTGCGAGGCGGACGCAGCCTGCCTGCTGCGGCGGTCGCGTTCCGTTCCGTCCGGTTCGTACATGCGGAAACGCCCGCCGACCCCGCCGCGCGCCTGCCGGAAGGCGACGAAAGCCGCGGCGATCGCCTCGCGGGCATTGGGCGCGTTGCGCGGGATCTGGCAGGCGCCGATGGCAGCCGAAAGCTGGATTGCGCCGACCTTCGTCCGCAACGGCTCGTCGCAAAGCAGATCGAGGAAGCGGCCGGAAGCTGCGGCAGCCTCCACGCCGGTGCAGTTTCTGAGCAGGACGCCGAATTTGGCGCCGGAAAACCGCGCCACCAGATCGTTGGCGCGCAGCTTCTTGCCGATGGCCTTGCCGGCCACGCGCATCAGTTCGTCGCCGGCCGGAAAGCCGTAGAAATCGTTGATCCTGTCGAGCCGCTCGATGCCAATCAGCAGCAGCGCCGCCCTCGTGTCGTCACGCTGCGCCTCGCGGATCGCCTCGCCGAGCCGGAACTCCAGATAGCGGCGGTTGGGCAGGCCCGTCAGTTCGTCATGATCGGAACGCCGCCGAAGCTTGTCCTCGCGCTTGCGGCGTTCATTGACGAGGCGCACCACCCCATGGGCGAAGAGGGGCCGGCCTTGCTCGTCCGGATACCAGGCGCCGCAATCCTCGATCCAGACGGTTTCGCCCGATTCCAGATATTCCGCCGCGATCGCATAATTGCAGCGATAGCCTACCGCGACCCCGGATCTGTACTTGCCCGGCTCGGCCGACGACACCATGCCATAGCGGCTTTGACCGCTCTCGGCCGTCACGACGCTCTCGAAATCGCGTCCGCGCCCCAGTTCGATCCCGGGCTTGAACCCCACCAGCCGCTCGAAGCCGTCGCTCCAGCGCAGCGCGTCGCTCTGGACATCCCATTCGTAGCTGGCCTGCCCGGTCAGCGCGAGCAGCGCATCCGAAATACCGCCGCCGAAGCTCGGGCTCGTTGTGGACATGTCTTGCCGCTTCATTCCAAACCCGACCCCCCGCATACCGATGAGCAAGTCATAGGGCGGCAATCTTTAGGAAACGCAAACGCGCCTCGGTTATCCGCCCACGGTGACGTCGCGCGATGCCGAGCGAATGGAGACCGAGAAACCCGCGATGACGTCCACGAAGGTGATGGCCATCAGGATGAAGAAGACCGAATTGGCGGCGCCGCGCACCAGCAGGAACTCGATCAGGAAGGCGATGAAGACGAAGGTCGACAGCAGATGGTCGATGATCGTGTCGGCTCCCACCCGTGTCGCCTTGAGAATTTCGAAGAACAGCAGGAACAGGCCGAGGACGATCATCAGGTCGCCCATCTTCATCGACCATTCGGCGCCCGAAACCATGGGCAGGGTCATCACCACATTGACCCAGGGGTCGGCCGAACTTGCGTCAACCAGTCCCAGCGCCACCAGATTATAGGCGATGAAGGGCACGATCATCAGCGGAACATTGGTCAGCACGGACATGCGCGACACTCCCTTTTTCTGGCCCCGGGCCAAGCCCGATGCGGACCATCGTCGAGGCAAGCCGGCCGTCCAGGATCCGCCCGCGGATCGGGTCGGGCCTGCGGCGCGGGCGGAAGATTACTTACCCGCCGGCCGGCGCGTGACAAGCGGTTTGTGCGGCTTGGCGGGATTCAACGCCTCAACGCCGCCATGCAGGCCGGGCCTGCCTCAACGTCACGCATTCGCCGGCCCGCCGATCGTTCAAACGCCAGAAGGTCGCTCAAACGCAAAAAGGCCGGCGAATCCGCCGGCCAATCGCTGCTTGCCTGTCGCGTGAAGGATCAGACGGTTTCCTTGGGAGCCAGAATCTGGCGTCCCCGGTACATTCCGGTCTTCAGGTCGATATGGTGCGGGCGGCGCAGTTCGCCCGAGTTCTTGTCCTCGACATAGGAAGGCTGCTTGAGCCCGTCGGCCGAGCGGCGCATGCCGCGCTTGGACGGCGAGGTTTTTCTTTTGGGTACGGCCATTTGAAACGTCTCCGGCTGTCTTGTCTTGGTGCATGCCAATGCGCGGCTTGCGACTTGCGCCGCTCCCGCCCGGTCGAAACGCCCGCAACACGGGTCGGCTCGGATACAAGCGGCCATGTCCCGCCGCGCAGGCAGGAACAGAATTCCGGGCTTCTACAGGAAAGCCCGGCAAATGAGAAGATGCACCGCGATGATTTTTGGCGCATCCCGCGCGGGCGCTATTTCACGCAGCCGACATAGCCGCCGGATTTGGCCGCCCGCTTCTCGATCAGACCGGCCAGCCTCTGCAGTCCCCGCGCCGGCCGCCCCGGATTGCGGACCTTGGGCGCGGGCAGGGTCACGGTCAGCAATGCCGCCTGGCGGCGAGTCAGTTGCGAGGCCGATTTGCCGAAATAGGTCTGCGCGGCCGCCTCCACGCCGAATACCCCGTCATCCCATTCCGCGATGTTGAGATAGATTTCCATGATGCGCCGTTTCGACAGGACGCCATCCAGATAGACGGCAAGCGGGATTTCCATCGCCTTGCGCACAAAGGATCGTCCGTTCCACAGGAAAAGGTTCTTCGCGGTCTGCATCGGGATCGTGCTGGCGCCACGCGTCGCCTCGCCATCCAGGGCGTCGTCGATCACCGCATTGAGTTCGTTCCAGTCCACCCCGTGATGGCTGCAGAACTGCCCGTCCTCCGACATGATCACCGAATAGACCATGATCGGCGCCACATCCTCTATGTCGACCCATCGCCGGTCGACCTTCTGCCCGCTGACCCAGCGCGCCATCATCAGGGTGGAGACGGGATGCACCGCTGCAACGCGGTAGAAAAGGCCGAGCGCGGCCGGGATCATCGCCAGAAGGATGAGCACGCCGCAAATCCTGTAGGCAACCTTCCACAGGAAGCGGCGGCGGCGGCGCCTGCCGGCAACGCCTTCCTTCGCGGGCTCCGCGACGGGGGCGTCTGAACCCTTGCTTACCGGGAGTTTGATCAACTTGCCTGCGCGCCGAATGGGTGGATGCCTCGGCGCAGCAATAACACACCGTCCGAAAGGCGCAACATGCCGGGCCGCGCATTGCGCAGACCACGCTTGACGCGGCGGCGCGGGCATAGCAACCAAGCGCGACAGGTTGAATGCCACTAAGGCTGGAGAGGCGAAGATCATGCAGCAGGACGTTTCGAAGGACACCGCGCAGCAAGCCTTCGTCAAACGCTTGACGGAGCGCGCCGCGCAGATCGCAGCGCTGCTGGACGGCTTGCTGGCGGGCGAGATGCTGCCTGGCGAGATCGCCCGTCCGCAGCGACTGGTCGCGGCGATGCGCCATGGCGTGCTCAATGGCGGCAAGCGCCTGCGCCCCTTCCTTCTGCTCGAGGCGGCGGAGATGCTGGGCGGCCCGCCCGACAGCGCCTTGCGCGCGGCGGCGGCGCTGGAATGCGTCCACTGCTATTCGCTCATCCATGACGACCTGCCCGCCATGGACGACGACGACCTGCGCCGGGGCCAGCCGACCGTGCACCGCGCCTTTGACGAGGCAACCGCGATCCTGGCGGGCGACGCCCTGCTGACGCTCGCCTTCGACATTCTGGCCGACCCCGCAACGCATGAAGACGCGGCGATCCGCAGTCGGCTCGTCCTGTCTCTGGCCCGCGCCTCCGGCCTTGGCGGCATGGCGGGCGGGCAGATGCTGGATCTTTCCGCCGAGGGTCGCGCGCTAGGGCGCGAGGCAATCGCGCAATTGCAGTCGATGAAGACCGGCGCGCTGATCCGCCAGGCCTGCGAGGCCGGGGCGATCATCGCCGGAGCCGGCAAGCCGGAACTGGAAGCCTTGCAGCGTTTCGGCGATCTTGCGGGCAAGGCGTTCCAGCTCGCCGACGATCTGCTCGACGTGACCCAGTCGACCCAGACGCTCGGCAAGCAGGCGGCCAAGGATGGCGACAAGGGCAAGGCAACGCTCGTATCCTTGCTCGGAGTGGCCGAATCCGGGCGTATCGCGACCGAATTGTGCGATGCGGCGATCGGCGAACTCGCCCCCTTCGGCGCAAGGGCGGTCTGGCTGGCGAATGCTGCCCGTTTCATCGTCGGTCGCACCCACTAGCAAGGCCGGAAAAAACAACGCCTGCGGAAGACAGAAAGAGAAACCTTTTCTCCTCCGTGTAGAATCAACGCCAGTATCGGCGCGGCAAACCTGCAAGACGCGGCCTATCTTGGAAGCATGTTCCAACTTGGGTCCGCTTCCATGGCCGCAAATCCAGACAAGCTCTCCGTTTTCCCCGTCTTCCTGAAGGTCGAGGACCGGTTCGCGATCGTGGTCGGCGACGGCGCAGAAGCGTTGGCCAAGGCCCGCCTGCTCGGCGAGAGCCGGATTGCGGTGCGGCTGGTCTCGCCCGCCCCTTCCGGCGAACTGGCCGCCTATGCGATCCAGGCCGATCTTCAGCACCTGCCGGTCGCCTTTCGCCCGCAAATGCTGGACGGCGCAGCGCTCGTCTTTGCCGCGACCGGCGACGAGGCCGCCGATCTGGCCGTGGTCGAGGCCGCGAAGGCGCGCAACATCCCGGTCAATGCGGTCGACCGGCCGCAATGGTGCGACTTCTACACGCCCGCGCTGGTCAACCGCGCCCCGGTCGCCGTCGCCATCGGCTCGGAGGGAACCGGCCCGGTCCTGGCCCAGATCATCCGCTCGCGCATCGAATCCATGCTGCCCCTTTCGACCGGCCCGCTCGCCCGACTGGCGAACCGGTATCGCGCCGTCGTCGACAGGCTGGTGCCGCGCGGGGCGAGCCGCCGCCGGTTCTGGCGCGCCTTCTTCGAGGGCGAGGTCGCCCATTGCGTGGAAGGGGGCGACCTACCCGCCGCGCGCCGTCAGGTCTCACGGCTCATCCGTTCGGCCGAGCCGGCCTCCGGTTTCGTTTCGCTCGTTGGCGCCGGCCCCGGCGCGGAGGACCTGCTGACCCTGCGCGCCCAGCGCCGGCTGCGCGAGGCCGATGTCATCGTCCATGACGGGTTGGTGCCCGAGCGGGTGGTCGCCATGGGTCGCCGCGACGCCGAGCGCATACCCGTCGGCAAGGCCAAGGGTTGCCATTCGAAGAGTCAGGAAGAGATCAGCCAGCTGCTGGTGGCCCTGGCGAAGGAAGGCAAGCGCGTTGTCCGGCTCAAGTCGGGCGACCCGATGGTCTTCGGCCGCGCCGGGGAAGAGATGGCAGCGCTGCGCGAGGCCGGCGTCGCCTTCGACATCGTTCCGGGCGTCACTTCCGCGCTGGCCGCAGCCGCCGAGTCGCAGATCCCGCTGACGCTGCGCGGCGTCGCCTCCACCCTCGTCTTCGCCACCGGCCACGACCGGGACGGGGAAGTCCTGCCGGATTGGGCCGACCTGGCCCTGAGGGGCGGAACGGTCGCCGTCTATATGGGCAGGACCGTCGCGGCCCGTGTCGCCGAGCGGCTGATGAAGGCCGGGCTGGCCGCAACGACGCCGGTCGCCATTCTTGAATCGGTCTCGACGCCGCATCGCAGCGCTGCCGCCGGCACGCTGGCCGATCTGGCGACAGTGACGCCGGGACGCGCCTCGAACCGGCCCGCCCTGATCCTGATCGGCGAGGCGGTCGCCCATGGCGCGCTCGCCGGCGCCGAATCGATCGCACAAGCCGCACGCCTCCCGCAGACAGACCGCACTCCCGAACACATTCTTGCCGCCTAGGAGAATTGTCATGAAGATCATCACCGCAAACCGCCTTTCCGACGGCGTCGTCGTCTACCTGACCGCAAACGGCTGGGTTTCGCACATCGCCTCAGCCTCCGTGCTGCATGCCGCCGACGCGATCGAGGCCGGCCTTGCCGCCGCCGCCCGCGCCATCGCCAATCGCGAGGTCATCGACGTCGCGGCGATCGATGTCACGCTGAACGAGAGCAACCATCCGGTCCCGGTGCGCCTGCGCGAGCGCATCCGCGCCTATGGCCCCACGGTCGACTATGGCGAGGCGGCCCGCCAGCGCCTCGCGGCCTGATCCAAGAAGCACCCGGAGCAAACAGCCATGTATCGCTACGATGAGTTCGACCGCGAGTTCGTCGCCGCCCGCGTCGACCAGTTTCGGGACCAGGTGGCGCGTCGCCTCGACGGCGAGCTGAGCGAGGACGAGTTCAAGCCGCTGCGGCTGATGAACGGCGTCTATCTGCAATTGCACGCCTATATGCTGCGCGTGGCGATCCCCTATGGCACGCTGAGCGGGCGGCAGATGCGCATGCTCGGCCATATCGCCCGCACCTATGACCGCGGCTATGGCCATTTCACCACCCGCCAGAACATCCAGTTCAACTGGCCGAGGCTGACGGACATTCCCGCGATCCTGACGGAGCTCGCTTCGGTCGAGATGCACGCCATCCAGACCTCCGGCAATTGCATCCGCAATGTGACGACCGACCATTTCGCCGGCGTTGCGCGGGACGAGATAGCCGATCCGCGCGTCTATGCCGAGATCCTGCGGCAATGGTCTTCCCTGCACCCGGAATTCACCTTCCTGCCGCGCAAGTTCAAGATCGCCATCACCGGCGCGGCCCATGACCGCGCCGCCATTCAGGTGCACGATATTGGCCTGCAATTGAAGCGCAACGACAAGGGCGAGACCGGCTTTGCGGTCTATGTCGGCGGCGGACAGGGCCGCACCCCGATGATCGCCAAACTGGTGCGCGACTTCCTGCCCGAGCAGGACCTGATCGCCTATACCGAGGCGATCCTGCGCGTCTACAACCTCTACGGACGACGCGACAACAAATACAAGGCGCGCATCAAGATCCTGGTCCACGAGACCGGCATCGACGAATTGCGCAAGGACATCGAAGCCGAGTTCGAGCGCATCCGCGACGGCGTGCTGCACCTGCCGAAGGCCGATATCGAGGCGATCGACAGCTATTTCGCCCCGCCGCAATGGCGGGACCTGCCGGACCACAGCGAGAAGCTCGAGGCGGCGCGCAAGGCCGACCGCGCCTTCGACCGCTGGGTCGCCAACAATGTCGACGAGCACCGCGCCCCGGGCCACGCCATCGTCACCGTCTCGCTGAAACCGGTCGGCGGGCCTCCGGGCGACGCCACCGCGCGGCAGCTGGAAGTGCTCGCCGATCTTGGCGAGCGCTACAGCCATGACGAATTGCGCATCAGCCACGAGCAGAACGTCATCCTGCCGCATGTCGCCAAGGACGATCTGCCGGCGCTCTACGAGGCGCTGAAGGCGGAGGATCTGGCGACCGGAAATGCCGGTCTCATCGGCGACATCATCGCCTGCCCCGGGCTTGATTATTGCGCCCTGGCCAACGCCCGCTCGATTCCTGTGGCGCAGCGCTTGTCGGAACATTTCGAGGCAACCGGCCAAGAGCAGGAAATCGGCGATCTGAAGATCAAGATTTCCGGCTGCATCAATGCCTGCGGGCACCACCATGTCGGCCATATCGGCATTCTGGGCGTCGACCGGAAGGGCGAGGAATTCTACCAGATCACGCTCGGTGGCTCGGCCGACGAGCACACCGCGATCGGGGAGATCGTCGGACCGGGCTTCTCCGCCGACGAGGTAGTCGGCGCGGTCGGGAAGATCGTCGACACCTATCTTGGCCTGCGCCAGTCGCGCGAGGAAACCTTCCTCGACGCATGGCGGCGCGTCGGCCAGCAACCCTTCAAGGAGGCGCTCTATGGGTGATCTTGCTCTTGCCGAACGGGTCTCGACCTGGGGGCCCAGCGACGCGGAGGCGCTGAACAGGCGTTTCGCCGGGGCGAGCGCGGCGCAGATCCTGCGCGCCATGCTGGCCGAGAATGCCGGCAGGCGCATCGCGCTTGTCTCCAGCTTCGGCTCCAACTCGGTCGTGCTGCTGCATCTTGCGGCCAAGGTCGACCGGACCCTGCCGGTGCTGTTCATCGACACCGGCAAGCTGTTTCCGGCGACCCGCCAGTATCGCGACGACTTGCAGGCCCAGCTTGGACTCACCGACATTCGTGTCGTCGGCCCGCAGGCCAACCCCGTTCGCGAACGCGACCCGGCGGGCGCGCTCTGGCTGGTCGATTCCAATGCCTGCTGCGCGCTGCGCAAGGTCGAGCCCTTTACCCAGGCCCTTGCCGGCGTCGACATCTGGATTTCCGGGCGCAAGCGCTATCAGGGCGGATCGCGCGCCGCGCTGCCCCTGTTCGAGGTCGATGGCGACCGGCTGAAGATCAATCCGCTGGCCGAATGGACGCCGGGCGACATCGACATCTACCGCTCGGCCTTCTCTCTGCCGCAGCATCCGCTGGTCGAGAAGGGCTACAAGTCGATCGGCTGCGAACCCTGCACCACCCCGGTGGCAGAGGGCGAGGACGAACGCGCCGGGCGGTGGCGCGGCGCCGGCAAGACCGAATGCGGAATCCACGTCCCCCAGAACAATCCCGGCCTGCTGCCGGCCGAGAGCATGAGCACCTTCGGATGAGCGAACCAATCCAAACCCGCATCTGGACCCAGCAAGGCTTCGTGGAGGATCGCTTCGGCCCCTCCTCGGGCGCGATACTGACATCGCCGGAGGAGGCGACCGGCAAGCTCGGCGGATCAGGCCTGCATGTGCTGGTTCTGGAAGCCGGCGACGAGGTGCACGCCGTCGTCTCGCGCATTCATGAATTCGACGCCGTCTTCGTGCGCTTCCCGGTCTTCTCCGACGGGCGCGGCTTTTCCGCCGCGCGCCTCCTGCGCGAGAAGCATGCCTACAAGGGCGAAATCCGAGCCACCGGCAAATACATTCTCGACCAGATCCCCATGATGATCCGCGTCGGCTTCAGCGCCTTCGAGGTTACCCACGGACCGACGATCGCCCGTCTTGAGGCCGGCGACACCGCCGAGGTGCCGCTCTACCTGCAGCCCGCCTATGCCACGGAGCAAAAGGCAGGCGAACGCGCCTGGGCGCGCAGGCGAGCGTAACTGGTGCTGTTGTTCCTGCCTCGATCCCGCAGGGCCGTCCCGGCATGCGCGCCGCATCGGGCGCGCCTCAACCCGCCAGCCTCTTTCGCATGCTCTCGATGATCCCTTCACTGACCACGCGAATACGCTCCAGTCGGGCGTAGTCCTCGTGCACGATGAACCAGAAGGCGCGGGTAAAAGACACCTCCTCGGGCAGCACGCGAACGAGGGTGGGGTGCTGCGCCGCCATGAAATCGTGCAGCACGCAAAGCCCGCCATCGGCCAGCGTCGCCTCCAGCTGGACATGCACGCTGGTGGACGTCAGATGCGGCTTAATCGTCGGCGAGATCAGCGGCATGTAGTCGAGTTCCTTGTCGTAGATGAATTCCGGTACGTAGCCGATGCCGCGCACCTTCTTCAGATCCGCGACGGAATTGATGTCCGGATGGCGCTCCAGATAGGCGCGCGTGGCGTAGAGATGCAGCGTGTAGTCGGCGATGCGGCGGTATTTCAGCCGGCCGGAATCGGGCGCGGAAACGGCGATCGCGATATCGGCCTCGCGCTTGGAGAGGGAAAAGGTGCGCGGCAGCGCCACGATCTGCAGTTCCAGCAAGGGGTGGGCGCGACAGATTTCCGTCGCCGCCTCCGCGATCAGATAGGCCGCGGCGCCTTCCGGCGCGCCGATGCGCACCGCGCCCGACAGGACCTGCCCCTTGCCGCCCACCTCGGCCGCGGACTCGATGACGGATGTTTCCATCGTTTCGGCGATGTCCACCAGCCGCTGGCCGGCGTCGGTCAGCTGATAACCCTGCGGCGAACGGTCGAAAAGATTGGCGCCGAGCGAAGCCTCCAGGGCCTTCACCCGCCGCCCGACGGTGGCGTGATCGACAGAAAGCTGCTTGCCCGCCTCGGTCAGCCTGCCGCAGCGCGCCACGGCCAGAAAATAGCGATAGTCATCCCAGTTCATTGCGGTCTACTCTGAGCCATCGTTATGCGCAATTTTGCACAACGACCATGGACATTCCAGCATTGTGACTGGAAAAATGTCGCGATAGAACGCATTTCAATTCAGCCAGGGTCCGGCGCGGCCGGACGGCAGGCGCCGAGGGGAGCCCAAGGGAGAGAGTGATGATCGAATACGGACATTTCATCGACGGCAAGGCTGTTGCCGGAACCAGCGGCCGCCAGGCCGATGTGTTCGAGCCGATGACGGGCGATGTGCGCGCCCAGGTCGCGCTTGCCAACGCCGCCGAACTCGACGCTGCGGTGCAGGTCGCCAAGGCCGCCCAGCCGGAATGGGCCGCCACCAACCCGCAGCGCCGCGCCCGCGTGCTGATGAAGTTCCTCGAACTTGTCCAGCGCGACTATGACGAACTGGCGGAAATCCTGGCCCGCGAGCATGGCAAGACCATTCCCGATGCGCGCGGCGACATCCAGCGCGGCCTGGAAGTGGTGGAGTTCTGCATCGGCGCCCCGCAGATGATGAAGGGCGAGTACACCGACGGCGCCGGCCCCGGCATCGACGTCTATTCGATGCGCCAGCCGCTGGGCGTCGTCGCCGGCATCACGCCGTTCAACTTCCCGGGCATGATTCCGCTTTGGAAGATCGCGCCGGCCCTGGCCTGCGGCAATTCCTATATCCTGAAGCCCTCCGAGCGCGACCCCGGCGTGCCGATGCGCTTCGCCGAGCTCTTCCTTGAGGCCGGCCTGCCCAAGGGCGTGCTCAATGTGGTCAATGGCGACAAGGAGGCGGTCGACGCCATTCTCGATCACCCGGACATCAAGGCGGTCGGCTTTGTCGGCTCCACCCCGATCGCGCAGTACATCTATTCGCGCGCCACGGCGAACGGCAAGCGCGCCCAGTGCTTCGGCGGCGCCAAGAACCACATGGTCATCATGCCCGACGCCGACATGGATCAGGCCGTCGATGCGTTGATCGGCGCGGGCTATGGCTCGGCCGGCGAGCGCTGCATGGCGATCTCGGTCGCCGTTCCCGTCGGCAAGGAGACCGCCGACCGGCTGGTCGAGAAACTGATCCCGCGCGTCGAAAGCCTGAAGATCGGCCCCTCGACCGACGCAAGCGCGGATTTCGGCCCGCTGGTGACCCGTCAGGCGCTGGAACGCGTCAAGGGTTACGTGGACCTCGGCGTGGAGGAAGGCGCCAAGCTGCTGGTCGACGGCCGCAACTTCGCCCTGCAGGGCTACGAGAACGGCTACTACATGTCGGGCTGCCTGTTCGACGATGTCACGCCGGACATGCGCATCTACAAGGAAGAGATTTTCGGCCCCGTGCTTTCGGTCGTCCGCTCGCCCAATTACGAGCACGCCATCAAGCTGGCAAATGACCACGAGATGGGCAATGGCGTCGCGATCTTCACCCGCGACGGCGATGCGGCGCGCGACTTTGCCTCCCGCGTCCAGGTCGGCATGGTCGGCGTCAATGTGCCGATCCCTGTCCCGATCGCCTACTACACCTTCGGCGGCTGGAAGGCCTCGTCCTTCGGCGATCTCAACCAGCACGGGCCGGACGCCTTCCGCTTCTACACCAAGACCAAGACGGTCACCTCCCGCTGGCCCTCGGGCATCAAGGATGGCGCCGACTTCGTCATTCCTACAATGAGTTGACGACGAGGGCCGTCCGCGCAAGCGGGCGGCCTTTTTCATCCGGCCGGGAGGGGGCGCCATGGATTTCGCACTGAGTGAGGAGCAGCTCGCCATTTTCGAGATGGCGCGCGGCTTCGCCGACGAGAATCTCGCCCCCAAGGCGATCGAGTGGGACGAGACGGGGCATTTCCCGGAGGATGTCGTGCGCTCGGTCGGGGAATTGGGACTTGCCGGCATCTATGTACGCGAGGATGTCGGCGGCTCGGGCCTCGGCCGCCTCGACGCGGCGCTGATCTTCGAGGCGCTGGCCTATGGCTGCCCCTCGATCGGCTCCTTCATCTCGATCCACAACATGTGCGCCTGGATGATCGACAGTTTCGGCACCGAGGAGCAGCGCCAGACCTGGCTGCCGAAGCTGTGCTCGATGGAGCTGATCGCCAGCTATTGCCTCACCGAGCCTGGCTCTGGTTCGGACGCAGCCGCCC
>JAUIBM010000530.1 GCA_030428345.1 Alphaproteobacteria bacterium
ATTTCTTTTCTCCGTTTCTTTGACGTTGCCGTACCAAATCAAGCGGTAGCACGGTACCAACGCTCCCGTCGCAGGGGCGAACGGACATTCAAGCCATTCCGTTTGCTCTCGTGCCTCTGCAGCCAAATATTATCGATACTGCCTGTTTCTCGCCACATCGAAATTGCCGAATCGCGGCGTCGTCACCATGTCGCAGACGGTGAACCAAGCCCCGTTCAATCAAACTGCAGCGTCTCGTTGCGCTGGCCGGTGATCGTGCAATTGCCGGAGCGGACCGGGGCGACGCCGGCAAGGTAGATGCCGGGCCGGCCTGCCGCCCCGCCGTGGGTGAAGCCGCCCTCCACCGGGAACAGCGCGTCCGGGCAGCGCGCCTTGAACACCCGCGCCAGGCCCTCGATATATTCGACCGCGCCATTATTGCCGATCGTCCCCTCGAACAGCACCGTGCCCGGAGTGACGCCCTGTGCGTAAATGCCCTGTCGGGGCCGCTCATACAGGATCGTCAGCGACGCGCCGCAGCGCTCGCCGCGCATCTGGCTGCCATTGTGGTTGTAGAACTCGGTCTCGCATTCAACCTGCGCCGAGGCGGAGGCGGACCAGAACGCCAGCGCGGCGAAGGCCGCGGCGGAAAGCACTTTGCGCAACATGGACAATCCTCCCGAATCCGGCTTGGTTTCACGCCGGAGACATAGCCCAGCATATGGCCCGACAAGACCGGGCGCGGCAACCACGGAGCGACAGGCGGTCATGCAGATCCTTGAACATGAGGGCCGGCGCATCCTTTTCGCCATGGCGGTCGAAGCCGAATATGGCGAGCATCTGCGCAAGCGGTTCACGCCGCTGATCACAGGGGTCGGGCCGGTCGAGGCGGCGGTGTCGCTGACGCGCGCGCTCGCCGCGCTCGAGGCGGGCGGGCGATTGCCGCATCTGATCGTCTCGCTGGGCTCGGCCGGCTCGCGCACGCTGGAACAGACCGGCGTCTATTGCGCCCGCTCGGTCTCCTATCGCGACATGGATGCCTCGCCGCTTGGCTTTGCCAGGGGCGCGACGCCGTTTCTCGACCTGCCGGTCGAGGTGGAACTGCCGCACCGGGTGGCGGGAGTGGAGGCGGTGCGCCTTTCCACCGGCGCGAACATCGTTTCCGGCGCCGCCTATGACGGCATCGACGCCGACATGGTGGACATGGAGACCTTCGCCGTTCTGCGCGCCGCCATGGCCTTCGACGTGCCGCTCGTCGCGCTGCGCGGAATCTCCGACGGGGCGGCGGAACTGCGCCATGTCGATGACTGGACCGAATATCTGCACATCGTCGACGAGAAACTGGCGCAGGCGGTGGACCGCCTGCTGGCGGGCCTGGGCGCTGGCAGGCCGGACGCTGGTGGCGGCTGACCGGATATTATTCAACCAATAGGTTGACTATCATGAAAGACGAGGTATATTCACCCGCATGGTTGAGCGAAATCATGACGATGACGCGCTTTCGGAAATCCTGAAGGCGGCCAGCGATCCCACGCGCCGCTCCATCCTGACCGATCTGGTGCAGGAAGGGCCGACGCGGGTGACCGATCTTGCGGCTTATTATTCGATGAGCCTCAACGCGGTGTCGAAACACATCAAGGTGCTGGAGGCCGCCGGCCTCGTGCACCGCCGAACCTCCGGGCGCGTCCATTGGATCAGCGCGAACCTGGAGCCGATCGGGCGGATCGACCGCTGGTTTTCGCAATTGCGCTCAATCTGGGAGATGCGTCTGGAGAGGCTGGACGCCGTTTTGTCAGAGGATAAGGCAATGGAAGATCTGAAACTGGTCGTGAGGAAGCGGATCGGCGCCCCGCCCGAAAAGGTGTTCGACGCCTGGCTCGACCCGCAATTGCTGGCGCGCTTCATGGTCCCGTGCGAGGGCGGGCGGGTCGCCGTGGCGAAGACGGACGCCAAGGTCGGCGGTCGCTTCTCGATTGTGATGGATACCGGCGAGAAGCAGATCCCCCACGCGGGAACCTACCGGGCGATCGAGCCGCATTCGCGCCTCGTCTTCACCTGGGAATCGCCGTTCTCGAGCGCCGACAGCACGGTGACGCTCAGCCTGGCGCCGGCGGGCGAGGGCGGCACAGACCTGGAACTGACGCAGGTCAGGTTCGCCGACGAGGCAAGCCGCGACGGCCACATCGCCGGCTGGACCTATATCCTCGACACGCTCGAAGCGGTGATGGAGGCAGAAGCCGCCGGCCTGCCCGATGGCGAGGCGCACGAGCAGGCGGCGCGCGCTGTCCGCCAGGCCTGATCGGGGCGTTGCTTCCGCCCGGCCGGCGCGCTGTTCCAGCTTTGCCGGCCGCGGCGCATCAATGGCGATTGATCCCCGGCCAGACTCGCATTAAAGCGCTGGAATGACACACACGGCCACTCCAGAATCCATCCTGATCATCGATTTCGGCAGCCAGGTGACGCAGCTTATCGCGCGTCGCGTGCGCGAGACCGGGGTCTATTGCGAAATCTGGCCCTATAACAAGGCCGATGAAGGCTTCGAGAAGCTTTCGCCCAGGGGCGTGATCTTTTCCGGCGGGCCGGATTCGGTCACCCGCGAGGGCAGCCCCCGCGCCCCGCAGGCGGTGTTCGATTCCGGCGTGCCGATCCTGGCCATCTGCTACGGCCAGCAGACGCTGGCCCTGCAGCTGGGCGGCGCGGTGGAGGGCGGTCATGCGGCCGAATTCGGGCGCGCCGATGTGGAAATCCTCAAGGCTTCCCCGCTGTTCGAGGGCCTGTGGGAAGTAGGCGGCAAATATCCGGTCTGGATGAGCCATGGCGACCGCGTGACGCGCGCGCCGCAGGGCTTCGAGATCATCGGCGTCTCGCAGAATGCGCCCTTCGCCATTCTGGTCAACGAGGAAAAGCGCTACTACACCACCATGTTCCACCCCGAAGTG
>JAUIBM010000531.1 GCA_030428345.1 Alphaproteobacteria bacterium
CTGGCGGCAAGCATGGCCGCCTCGCCCTCGACCATCCGCGTCCGAACGGCCCACAACTTCGATGCATCGACGTGGCCTTCGGACGCATTTTTCGCGCCGTCATGAGCCTTGTCGTGCCAAGTCGCAAAGGTTGATGCCAGAACTTCTTCCGGATACATGGTGAAAACTCCTCACTCAGGTTGCGAGGACTAATATGGGATCGGTTTTCGCCGACATTGTGCTGTTTTCATGTCAATCGCGCCACAATTGCCGACACAATGACGCAGGCAAAGCTGCAAGGGTCGGCATTGCCCGGCGAAGAGAACGGGGCGACATGTGGGCCGGGGAGTCTTTCCCGCAGCGCCCGCCCGCAGCGCCTGCCCGCAGCGCCCGCCCACAGTGCCCGTTTGTCCCAAGCAGACTGGTCTGCCAGACGCCTCCCCGGCGAATTTGCGTCAAGTTGGAAGACAGGGCTTGGCAAGGGGCGAATCCCTTTGCTATATGGCGCCCTCGCCAAGAGTGCTGTTCCCCGGTAGCTCAGTGGTAGAGCAACCGGCTGTTAACCGGTTGGTCGCTGGTTCGAATCCGGCCCGGGGAGCCAATTTTCCTTCTGAAAATTCTGGTATTTCAAGCTTTCCGTACAGGCGCGCGGAACGGCCCGCCCCTCTGCGGTTGCAAGGCGTTCGGGGCCTGCCCCCTGGCCTGACGGCTCATCGGATGCCAACAATAGCCGCGAGACGGCCGCGCCCGGCGGGATCGCCGAGCCCAAGGCCGCGAATTTCCGACCGGGCGACCGGGACGACCACACAGGCATTTCCGACTGGGACGGCGCTCCGTAGGATGTCGCGGCTCGCGGCAGGCTTGCACCATGGCGCCAGCCGGCGCGCCGCGACAAGTCGTGGGCATTCGCCACACCCGATCGATGCAAACACCCCCACAGCAAATTCCCCCGCTCCAGTGTGTGTCGCATCACACCCCTGCCCGGATTGCGGAAGCCCACTTGATAGCTGTCAGGCAAGCAATAGTGGAGACTTCTGATGAAGACGAAACAAGAGATGCCGACTGCGGTAGATGCCGCCACTTTCGGGATAATGGTCATCTGTTCTGCTCCAGCTTTCTCTGGCGCTCCTGGAAAAACAAAATGCAGGACAACAGCGTCGGAATGAACGGCGTGGCGCCTCCGACGACACCCGATCCGCGCTGAACAGATTTTTCTGCTGAATTCTACTTCAATGATCAGAATGAACGGCGTCTCGGAAGAATGACGCCCACAACAGGACGAAAGGTTTGTCCCATGTTGAACTTCGCCACAAGGATTGTCGTTACGATTTCTCTGGTTTCCGGATCAATGCTCTTCGCAAGTGGAGCCGCCTGGTCTGCGAGGCTGCACAAGCTGAACAATTCAGCGCAGTCGATGAAGAATCAACAGTCAAACCGCCTGGCGCCAGCCTCAACCTATCTGACTGCTGGAGAATGCGCCTCGCTGGATGGCCGGATCATCTACTCCCCATCCTGCAGCGGAACGGAGACCTCGTGCACGATAACCAGGCACGACGGCAAGCAGGTGAATATGTGCGTAACCAAGGCGGCCAGGTGATTTGGCGCCAACTCCCTCGAGAAAGGACACGACAATGTTCGAGATACTCGGAAAGACGGCGATCGCTATCGCCTTGTTGGCATCCACCGCAACACTGGCATCCACGCCGGCCGACGCCGCCAGGATAAGCCGCACCGGTCAGTCAACGACGATATTCGGCAAGTTCACCGGACAAAAGGCCGCTCCGATGTCAACCTACCTGACCAGCAAGGAGTGCACGGGCCTCGGGGGCAAGGTGGAGAGGTGGGCCAATTGCGCCGACAAGAGCGGCAATGCGTGTGTCACGACGGATGTCGACGGCGTGAAGCATGGCGTCTGCATCGACAAGGCGACCGCCGAATGACCAACTTGATTGGCGAAGCGCTCCCGGTTCGGTGCTGAAGAACGAATTGAACCTGGAACGCTCGCCAGCCAGTTGCATGACGATGGCGGGTCTACACACCTTCAAGAGTGCCTTCGGGCAGATGCCGGCAAGACCTGTTCGGCCTTGAAGGCAAGCATTGACGCGGGTCGATTTGCATATCACGCTTCCCAAACGGGAATGTCCGGCAATTTCGTCAAGTCAACCAATTGTGTCACGTCAGATAATCTCGCCCGGCCGGACAAACAGATGGGAGGAGTTGGGATGCGGTTCGCGATGCTCCTGGCCGGCCTTGTCGCGCTGTGCCTTTTCGCCCCGGGCTTCGGCGGATTCGCGCATGCCGAAAAGCGCGTCGCGCTGGTGATCGGCAATTCCGCCTACCGCAATGTCCCAACGCTTCCCAACCCCCGCAACGACGCCGCCGCAATGGCGAAGAAGCTGGAAGGCATGGGATTCGAGGTCGTCAGCGGCGTGGATCTGGACCTTTCGGCCCTTCGAGCGAAGGTGCGCGAATTCGTCGGCCGGCTCAACGGGGCGCAGACGGCGCTGTTCTTCTATGCCGGGCACGGCCTGCAGGTCAGCGGCGAGAACTACATGGCCCCCATCGATGCGAAGCTCGCCTCCCGCATCGATCTCGACTTCGAGACGGTGCCGATGAACCTGGTTCTCTCGGCGATGGAGCAGTCGGCCAAGGTCAATCTGGTCTTCCTCGACGCCTGCCGCGACAACCCGCTGGCCGAGAACCTGGCGAGGTCGATGGGCACGCGCTCGGCCGCGGTCGGGCGCGGGCTGGCCCGCATCGGCTCGGGCGTCGGATCCCTGGTCGCCTTCTCGACCCAGCCGGGCAATGTCGCGCTCGACGGCGCCGGCGCCAACAGCCCCTACACCACCGCGCTCCTGAAGCATCTGGGCGAGCCCGGCGAGCACATCGCCCGCAGCCTGGTGCGCGTGCGCAACGAAGTGCTCGCGGCG
>JAUIBM010000532.1 GCA_030428345.1 Alphaproteobacteria bacterium
CATGGCGCTCAGCATCGACAATGTAAGAAAGCCGTGCGCGATCGTGCCGCCGAAAGGGGTTTCGGCCTTGGCCCGCACCGGATCGACATGGATGAACTGCCGATCGATCGTCGCCTCGGCGAAGGCGTCTATCCGCGCCTGGTCGATCTCGACCCAGGAACTGACGGCCTCGAAGACGCCGGCCTTCTTCTGGATTTCCGCCGCCGGCAATACCGGTCCTGCGGGAACATCCGGAACTGAACTCATGTGCTTACTCCCCGAACAATTCGTGCCCTGTCTCGACATGGATGCCGCCATCAATGGGGACGACCGCCCCGGTTACATAGCTGCCGCCGCGCCCGCACAGGAAGAGCGCCGCACCCGCGATGTCCTCGGGCGTGCCGACGCGCCCCATCGGCACGCCGCTGCCGACCTTTTGGGCCTGCTCGTCCGTGCCGGTGGCGAAGGCCGTCATGCGCGAGCGGAAAGGACCGGGCGCGAAGGCGTTCACCGTGATGTGCTCATGCGCCAGTTCCTTGGCCAGGATGCGCGTAATGTGGTGCACGGCGGCCTTTGAAGCGGAATAGGAATAGGCGCCGTCGCCGATCGGCGTCGACCCCATCACCGAACCGAGACTGACGACGCGAGCCGGATCCTCTGGGGTTGCGGCCGCGCGCAGCAGGGGAAGCATGTCGCGCGTCAGCGTGAACATGCCCGTCAGATTGACGTTCAGCACCTTGGCCCAGGCCTGATAGGGAAAGGTCTCCAGCGGCTCGCCCCAGCTGATGCCGGCATTGTTGAAAAGGATGTGGAGCTTGTCGGTGCGGCTCTTTACCGCGTCGCCAAGTGCGGTGACGCCCGCTTCGCTCGACACGTCGCCGGCAAATCCCTCGGCCTTGCCTGCAGCGTCGGGCAGGGCGTTGATCTCGGCCGCCACGGCCTCGCAGTCCGCGCCCTTGCGCGATGCGATCATCACGTGAGCGCCTCCGCGCACCAGGGCGGTTGCGATCATCCGTCCGATGCCGGTGGCGCCTCCCGTCACCAGCGCCTGCTTGCCGGCGACAGAAAACAATTCGTCCATAATGGTCATGTAACCCTCCCAGGGCGGTGAGCGCGGGCCGGCTTCGTTGTCGCGACCCGCCACGCCGATTGACAACCTACGCAGTAGTATGTTCTGATTTTGATGCGGTCGTAAAGAGGGCAATTTGCTTGAACGGTCGCGGGAGGAGCGAGTTTGACGCTGACGGCAGAATCCGGACGCAAGGCCGCCCAGGCGCAAGAGGCGACGGGCGATGGCGGCAGGGAGGCGATTCTCGCCGCCGCCGCGACATGCTTCATGAGCAGGGGATTCGCCGCGACCAGCATCGATGAGGTGGCCGAGAGCGTGCAGGCCACCAAGGGCATGGTCTATCACTATTTCCGTTCCAAGGCCGACCTGTTCTTCGCCGTGCATCGCCGCGGCATGTCCATCAATCAGGAAACGATCGCGCCCATCGCGCAACGCGATGTCGATCCGGTCGAACGCCTGGATGCGATGTGCCGGGCGCATCTGTCCAACATGCTGGAATATCTCAGCTTCCAGCGTGTGGTGATGCAGGGCGTGGAAATGCATCTGGCCGGCTCCACGACGCCGGGACAGCGTGCGGAACTGGAACTGCTGATGCGCGAGCGCGAGCGCTATGAGGAATTGTTTCGCGCCGTCCTGGTCGAGGGGCGGGAGGCCGGGCTGTTCAGCTTTCGCTCCGCCTCCTTCGCTTCCAAGGCGGTCCTGGCGATTCTGAACAATCCGGTGATCTGGTATCGCGAGCGCAAGGACGAAAGCCGCCAGGCGCGCGTGGCGATCATCGACGAATTTACCCACTTCGCGCTTTCGAGCGTGGCGGCAAATCATCTCCAGGAGGAGCAAAAATGACTGAAACGATGTGCTTGGGAATGTCGGAGCGCGTGAAACCCATTCACGCCAAGGTCGCGGAAATGGTCCGCGAGGAAATCCTGCCGATGGACGAGGAATTCCTCGCGGAAGTGGAGAAGGGCGACAGGTGGTCCTACTCGCCGCGCCAGACCGAAATTCTCGAAGGCCTGAAGCGCACGGCGCGCGAGCGCGGGCTTTGGAATTTCTGGCTGACCGATTCCTCCCGCGGCTACGGCCTCAATACCGTGGAATACGCCTATCTCGCAGAGGAAATGGGCAAGTCGCACCTGGCGGCAGAGGTGTTCAACTGCTCCGCGCCCGACACCGGCAACATGGAGGTATTCGAGCGATACGCCTCCGAGGAGCAGAAGCGGCAATGGCTCGATCCGCTGCTGGACGGAAAGATTCGCTCCGCCTTCCTGATGACCGAGCCAGACGTCGCTTCCTCGGACGCGACCAATGTGTCGATGTCCTGCGTCCGTGACGGCGACGACTATGTCCTCAATGGCGAGAAATGGTGGTCCTCCGGGGCCGGCGATCCGCGCTGCAAGATTTATATCGTGATGGTGTCGACCCCGGACGAGGCGCGCCCGAAGCACCAGCAGCATTCCATGGTGCTGGTGCCGGCTGGGACGCCGGGCGTCACCCTGCTGCGCGCCATGCAGGTCTATGGGCTGGACGACGCGCCGCACGGCCACATGCATATCCGTTTCGACAATGTCCGGGTGCCGGCCGAGAACCTGCTGGTCCGCGAGGGTGCGGGCTTTGCGATTTCGCAGGGCCGCCTCGGGCCCGGCCGCATTCACCATGCGATGCGCGCGATCGGACAGGCCGAGCGAGCGCTGGAGCTGTGCGAGGTCCACGGCGTCGAGATCGATCTGGAGGCCGGCGAGGTCACGTTCCCCTACCGGGCATCGGCCTACGTGAAGGACGTCGACGCCGTGTTCGTCAGCGACACGGTGCCCTCGAAGGTCGAGCCGCGCGGGGAGGATCCATACGAAGCGTTTCTTGCCAG
>JAUIBM010000533.1 GCA_030428345.1 Alphaproteobacteria bacterium
GGACAGAGGGCGTGGAGCATCCGGATTTCGATCTGGAATACGACTATATCTGCGCGGAACTGCATGAGGTCGCGCTGCGATATGTGCGTCCCCGGCTGCGCGTGGCCGAACAGCCGCCCCTCGACGCCGACACGCTGGTGATGCACATTCGCGGAGGGGACACCTTCGCGGCTGATACGCGCGTCAGCCCGGATTACGTGCAGAATCCGCTCGCCTTTTTCGAAATGCTGATCGACCGGTTCGAGCGGACGATTCTGGTTGTCGAACCCGGATTCGCCAATCCGGTGGTGGCACCCCTGGCGGCGAGACGAAACGTTGTCGTGCAGAGCGGGTCCGTGGAGCAGGATTTCGCAACGCTGATGAGTGCGAGGAACCTGGCGAGTTCCGGGGTAGGAACCTTCTGCCCCGCAGCGGCGCTCTGCTCTGTGAACCTGCGCAATTTCTATTGCTCTGACCGGTATCTGACCGAGCATTTGAACCCGGATTTTCTAGACCGCGAAAGGGTCGAGGTGCATCGCACCAAGCTCGACGGCTATATCGAGATCGGCCAGTGGAATTCGCATCCCCGCACGATCGATCGCATGCTGACCTACCGCCTTTGACGGGTTTTCGGGCAAGGGCCGTGCGGACAGTCGCAACGCTTCGCTCGATCTTGCAATGGCCGGTCCAGATTTTGCAGCGCGGGATATTGACTGCGACAGCGCAAACCCCGACCAATCCCCGAAGAACGAGCAATGCCGGTCGCGGTGAGCTTCACCAGTGCGGCCCGATCGACGCGGTCTCGCGCCGCCGGAAGGAACGCGCCATGCAGCGACTGACCAACACGCCCTTCGACCGGCTGGAAATCGGCATGCATGCCGAGCAGCGCCGGCTCTGCCTGCTCGATGATCTCTATGTATTCGCCAACGCCTCGGGCAATCTCAATCCGATGCATCTGCCCAAGGCGGATGGCGACGGAGACGGGACGCCTGAGGCGGTGGCCCCGTCGATGTGGGTCGCGGCGGCGCTGTCTGCGGTCCTCGGCAATTATCTGCCCGGGCCGGGCACGCTCTACAAGAACCTGTCGATCGAGTTTGTCGGGCGCGCCCATGCCGGGGAGGAGATCGTCGCCAGCGTCAGGCTGGCCGAGAAGCTGCCAGGCCGGGTCGCCCGGTTCGAGGCGCGGGTGGACCATGGCGACGGCACGCCGATCGCCCACGGATTCGCGGAGGTCATCGCTCCCGAGCGCGAATTGAGTTTCGATGCATCCGACGTGCCCGGCCTCACGGTCCGCCGGCACGCGCATTTCGAATCGCTTCTGGAAAAGGCGGAGCCGCTGGAGCCGATCCCGACCGCCGTGGTTGCGCCGGAAGAGGCCAATTCTCTCGGAGGGGCGCTGCTTGCGGCCCGCCATACCCTGATCGTGCCGATCCTGATCGGCGACCGGGCGAAGATCCTCGCGGCCGCGGCGGAACTGGGCGAGGATATTTCCGGACTGACGCTCATCGACGTCGCCGATCACGCCAAGGCGGCGGAGCAGGCTGTGGCGCTGGTGGCGCAGGGTCGCGCCATGGCCCTGATGAAGGGCCTCCTGCATACCGACGAATTGCTGCACGCCGCATTCCGGCGCGAGGGCGGGCTGCGAACCAAGCGCCGCGCCAGCCATGTCTTCGTCATGGACGTTCCAGGCCTCGACCACCTGCTGATGGTCAGCGACGCGGCGATCAACATCGCCCCGACGCTGGAGGAAAAGGTCGATATCGTCCAGAACGCCATCGATCTGTCCCATGCGCTGGGCATCGAATTGCCGAGGGTCGGCATTCTTTCCGCCGTCGAGACGGTCAATGCGAAGATCCCTTCGACGCTCGATGCCGCGGCGCTCTCCAAGATGGCCGATCGCGGCCAGATCAAGGGCGGGTTGGTGGACGGGCCGCTGGCGATGGACAACGCCGTCAACATGGGCGCGGCCAAAACCAAGGGGATCAAGTCGCTGGTGGCCGGTCAGGCGGAAGTGCTGATCGTGCCCAATCTGGAAGCGGGGAACATGCTGGCGAAGGAACTGACCTTTCTGGCGCATGCCGAGGCCGCGGGCATCGTCGTGGGTTTGCGCTGTCCGGTCATCCTGACCAGTCGCGCCGACAATGAGAAGGCGAGGCTGGCTTCCTGCGCCGTCGCCGCGCTCTATGCCGAGTGGGGTCGCGGGCGATGAAGGACGGGCTGCTGCTGACGCTCAATGCCGGTTCGTCCTCGATCAAGTTCGCGGTGTTCGCATCTTCCGGCGACCTGCCGGAACTGGCGCGGGGCCAGGTCGAGAATCTCGGGCGCGAGGCGGTTCTGACAATCAGGAGCCACGGCGCGGAGCCGCACCGCGCCGAACTCGGCGTAGCCGACCACGCCACGGCGCTCAGATCGATCCTGCCGCCGCTGCAAGCGCTGGCGGGCCCCGAGCGGGCGATTATCGGCGTCGGCCACCGCATCGTGCATGGCGGACCCGAACGCGCGGAGCCCGGGATACTGGATGAGGCGACCATGGCGTCGCTGGAGAAGCTCAATCCGCTTGCGCCGCTGCATCAGCCGAACAATCTGGCGGCCGTCGAAGCCGCGCGCCGGACCTTCCCGCAGGCAGTTCAGGTCGGCTGCTACGACACGGCCTTTCATCGCGGACATGCATTTGTGGAGGACGCGTTTGCGCTGCCTCGCGGATATTACGATCGGGGCATCCGCCGCTATGGCTTCCATGGCGTCTCCTACCAGTACATCGTCGGCGAACTTGCCCGCATCGCGCCGGAAATCGCCCGAGGACGGGTCGTCGTGGCGCATCTGGGAAACGGGGCCTCGATGTGTGCGATCAAGGATGGACGCAGCATCGCCTCGACCATGGGCTTCTCGACGCTGGACG
>JAUIBM010000018.1 GCA_030428345.1 Alphaproteobacteria bacterium
GTGCCGATGGTCAGCGCGCCGTCCAGCGCCAGTTTCATGTTGCCGGTGCCGGAGGCTTCAATGCCGGCGGTCGAAATCTGTTCGGACAGATCGGCGGCCGGGACGATGATCTCGGCCAGCGAGACATTGTAGTTCGGGATGAAGACCAGTTTCAGCAGGCCGCTCACCGAAGGGTCGTTGTTGATGACGCGCGCGACGTCATTGGCCAGCTTGATGATCATCTTGGCGTTGTGATAACTCGGCGCCGCCTTGCCGGCGAATATCTTCACCCGGGGCACCCAGTCGCGCTCGGGATGCGAGCGGATCTGGTCGTAGAGCGCGACGGCCTCGATGATGTTGAGCAATTGGCGCTTGTATTCGTGGATGCGCTTGATCTGGATGTCGAACATCGCGAGCGGGTCGATGGCGATGTTCATCTTCTGGCGGATCAGCCTTGCCAGGCGCGCCTTGTTGGCGTGCTTGATCGTGGCGAACCGGTCGCGGAACGCAGGGTCATCGGCAAATTTCTCGAGCCCGGCCAGCGCCTTGGGATTGGCGTGGATGAATTCGCCGACGGATTCACGTGCCAGTTCGTAGAGGCCGGGATTGCACTGCATCAGCCAGCGGCGCGGCGTCACGCCATTGGTCTTGTTGTTGATCCGTTCCGGATAGATGCGATGCAGATCGGAAAAGACGGTCTGCTTCATCAGGTCGGTATGCAAGGCGGAGACGCCGTTGATGGAGTGGGAGCCCATGAAGGCCAGATTGCCCATGCGCACCCGGCGCTCGCCGTTCTCGTCGATGATGGAAACGCGCGAAATCTGGCCGTCGTCCAGGCCTTCGCTGCGCGCGTGTTTCAGCTCGATGGCGTTGAGGGCGTAGATGAGCTGCATGTGGCGCGGCAGCATGCGCTCCAGCAGCGGCACCGGCCAGCTTTCCAGCGCCTCCGGCAGCAGGGTGTGGTTGGTATAGGAGAAGGTGTCGCGCGCGATGCGCCAGGCTTCAGACAGCGTCTTGCCGTGAATGTCGATCAGCAGGCGCACCAGCTCGACCACCGAAATCGCGGGGTGGGTGTCGTTGAGCTGAACGGCGACCTTGTCGGCCAGGTTCGACAGTGAATGATATTCGGACAAATGCCGGCGCAGGATGTCTTGCAGGGAACCCGAGGAGAAGAAATATTCCTGCCGCAACCGCAATTCCTGTCCCGAAGGGGTGGCGTCCGCGGGATAGAGCACGCGCGTCAGGCTCTCGGCGCGATTGCTCTCCTCGAGCGCGCCGATATGGTCGCCCGCGTTGAATTTCGACAGCAGGATCGGATCGATCGGCTTGGCCGACCACAGACGCAGCGTGTTGACGCGTTTCGCCGCCCACCCCACGATCGGGGTGTCATAGGCGGCCGCGATCAGCCGTTCGGCCGGCTTCCATTCGAAGAAGGTCTCGCCGTTCTCGCCGATGCCCTTGGGCGTCACCAGTCCGCCGAAACCGATCTCGTAGGAGGCTTCCCGGCGCTCGAACTCCCAGGGATTGCCATGCGCCAGCCAGTCTTCCGGCAGTTCAACCTGCCAGCCATCCGACATGCTCTGGCGGAACAGGCCGTGCTGGTAGCGGATGCCGTAGCCATAGGCGGGAATGTCGACGCTTGCCATGGATTCCATGAAGCAGGCCGCGAGGCGGCCGAGACCGCCATTGCCGAGCGCAGCGTCCGGCTCCAGCGCCGCGATCATGTCGAAATCAGCGCCGAGCTTGGCCAGCGCCTGGCGCAATTCGGCCTGCAGTTCCAGGTTGGAAATCGCATCGCGCAGCAGGCGGCCGATGAGGAACTCCATCGACAGGTAATAGACCCGCTTGGCCTTCTGGTCATAGGCGCGGCGGGTGGAATCCATCCATGGATCGATGATGCGGTCGCGCACGGCGAGGATGGTCGCCGTCAGCCAATCATGCGGCTTGGCGTTCTTGATGTCCTTGCCGGTCGAGTAGATCAGGCGGCCGACGATTTCGACTGCCAGCTTGTCTGGGTTGCCCGTGCGATAGGCAGGGCTGGCGGTGGGAGCGGTTTGGTCTATCATGGATTGAGCCGGACTTCATGACTGCACGCCTTGCTGAACAGACAGGTCTGCCCCGTCGTTCCGGCGTATTTTGCTGCAATGCGAAATTGGCCATTGTTTCCCCGTCAGGTCAACGGGCAATTGCACAAGAAACTCGCGCTGTTGTATTTTTGAGCATCGATCGAAGGCAAACGCCCGCGAATTGCAGCCGGGCGATGCCGGTCCTGCCGGATCAGACCCATGCCCGGGAAGAAATTTTTCCTCCCGGGCATTCAATCATCCCGCCGCCGTCTCGCTCGCGATCTCTGAGATGAACCGTCCGGCGCGCTCGACAATCAGGCTCTTGTCGTTGTCCAGCGTGGCCACGTGGTAGGAGTCTTCAAGCCAGAACAGCCGCACGTCGCGGGCCGAGACCCTGGAGGCGATCAACGGACCGTTGGACGGGGGAACGACATGGTCGTCCCGCGACTGGATGACCAGGGTAGGGCATGTGATCTTGTGAAGCAGATTGCCCGTCGCGCCCATCAATGTGTGGGCCTGGCGCACGCAACTTACCGGCACCTCGGCATAGGCGAGTTCGAGCACGCCGGGCGCCTTGATGTCCGAGCCGATGCCGGGAACGCGCTCCGGCGCATCGCCGCTCAGCACCAGTTCGGAAAAGTCGTCGCCCAGGACTCCCGCGCAGCCATTCACCGGAACGATGCCGGCGACGAGATCGGGCAGGCGCGCCGCGAGGTTGAGGCACAGCGTGCCGCCCATCGAAAGGCCGGTCACGAAGACCTTGCGCTTGCCGGCGGACAATTCGCGCAAGGCCTCCTCGGCAGATCCCACCCAGTCAAGATAGCCCGTGGTAGCCATGTCGTCAGGCGAGGTGCCGTGCCCCTTCAGCCTTGGACCGCTAACTGTAAATCCGAACCGGCGGTGCAGTTCCTCGCCCATGTAGCGCATGCTCTGGGTCGAGCCGGTGAATCCGTGCAGCACCAGCACCGCCGGCTTGGTGCTGTCTCCCTCGAACCGGAACGGCTCGGCGCCTTTCAATATGTCCACCATGTTCGTTTCATCCTTTTTCCGAGGTCTGACCGGGTCCCGGCCCTAGGTCTTGCGTTGAATGGAATAGGCAGCCGCAGCGACGCCGATGATCAGGCCCTGCAGCATCAGCTTAGCCGGCTCGCCGAGCCCCAGGCTGGTGAGAAGGTTGAAGCTGAAGGTCAGCATCAGAGCGGCGACCGTGGGCCCAAGGACTCCGCCCTTGCCCGAGCCGAAGGTGACGCCGCCGAGAATTACCGCCGCCAGCGAGTTGAGCGCCAGGTCGCGGCCCAGATCCATGCTGCCGACCCCGACGAACCCGATCAGCAGGAAGCCAGAGAACACGGCGAACAGGCTCGACATCACATGTACGACCGTCACGACCCGGACATAGGGAATGCCGGAAACCCAAGCCGCCCGGGGATTGGCGCCGATCGCGTCGATATAGCGGCCGAACACCGACATGCGCAGGAATACCGCGATCGGGATCAGCACCGCCAGCCAGATCAGCAGCGCCACGGGCACGATGCCGATCTTCAGGCGGCTCACCTGGCGCAGCATCTCCGGCGCATCGCCGGGGGAACGGAGCTGGCTGAACGCAACGGCGACGCCGGTGATGATCAGCGTGACGGCCAGGGTGACGATTACCGAGGAAGCGCGCAGCCGGGTGATGAAGAAGGCGTTCAGCAGCCCCACCGCGACGCCGAAGGCGATGGCGATCAGCATCAATACCGGATCGGAAAACGGCAGGAGGCCGCCGGTCAGGATGTAGCTGACCCCGACGATGACGCCGCCGATCGACAGATCGATCGAAAGGACCCGCATGCACAGCGATTGCCCGATGGCCGCAAGGCCTAGGGGTGCGGCCTGTCGGGCGATCAGCAGAAGCAGCATCGGCGACAATAGCGCGGGGCGCATGAAATATGCCGCGATCAGCAGGATCAGCGTAGCGGCATAGGCGAAGGGAAGCGAGGCCACAGCGGATCCCGCCGCCCGCAGGCGCTGGCCAGTTGTCGTCGATGGGGAGGTTGCGAAGTCGGTCATGCGCCGATCGCCTCCCTGCGCTGCAGTCCGATCGCCGCCAGCAGCAGGACCCCGGTAACGGCAGCGCGGAGGAATGGCGAAATGCCGAGAAGATTCATGCCGTTCGAGATCAGCCCCAGTGTCAGGACGCCGGCCACCACGCCGAGTACGCTGCCCGCGCCGCCGGCCAGTTGCACCCCGCCGAGCGCCATCGCCGTCACCGTGTCGAGAGAATAGGCGGCGCCCATGGTGGCATCGCCCGCGCCGACGCGGGCGGTCAGAAAGATGCCCGCTGTCACCGCCGCCAGCGAGCACAGGACATAGCAGGCAACCTTGTGGCGGGCGGCCGAGACGCCGTTGCGCTGGGCGCTGGCCGGATTGGCCCCTACCGCATAGGTGCGAAGACCGAACCGCGTGCGATTGAGCAAATACCATGCGAGCAATATGACGCCGACGCTCCAAAACAGGGCGGCCGGCAGGCCAAGCGGCTCCGACACCGCCAATGTCCGCAGATAGCCGGGAACGACGCCGCCGGGCACTGGATTGACCAGCAGCGCAAGCCCCTGCACGAAGGTCATCGACGCCAGCGACATGACGAGCGGGTGGACATTGAAGAAGGTGACGCCGAGGCCGTTGACCAGGCCAACCGCGATTCCCATCGCGTATGCCAGCGGCACCGCCAGGGACGGATCGACGGTTACCAGTATTGCGCTCGTAAGGCCCATCACCGCGCCGACGGACAGGTCGATACCACCGGAGATTGCCACGATCGCCTGGCCCAGGGAAGCGATCAGGAGCGCGGCGATCTGGCTGTTGACGTTGGCAAGGTTCTCCAGGCTCGTGAAGGTGCTCGACGACAGGCAAAGCAGAATGAAAAGGGCGAGCGGCAAGGCCAGGGCGATCGGCGTAAGGCCGGTCCGTCGGGATCTTCGTTTCAGGTCAAGCATGGGATTCCGCAAGGTTGGCTGCGCGCCCGGTCAACGCAAGACGCATGACTTCGTCCTCGCTCGCCGCCGAGCCTTCAAGTTCGGCGACGATCTGGTTCTGGCGCACGACCAGGATGCGATCGCACAGGCCGAGGACTTCCAGCAGTTCGCTGGAGATCATCAGCACGGCGCCGCCGTTATCGGCGAAATCGCGCAACAAGGCGTAGATCTCGGCCTTCGCGCCGACATCGACGCCGCGCGTCGGCTCTTCGAGCAGCAGCACGTCGATGCCCGAGGCCAGCCAGCGACCGATCATGACCTTTTGCTGGTTGCCGCCGGACAACTGGCCGACAAGCTGTCTTGCGCTGGTCGAGCGGATCTCCATGCGAGCCATCAGGCTGGCGATCACATCGCGCCGGGTCCGCGCCATCTGCCAGATCGAGGAACGCCGCAGCATCCCGATCCCGATGTTCTCGGTGATTGAAAGCGGCAGATAAAGCCCCTCGATCTTGCGGTCCTCCGGAACGAAGCCGATACCGGCGAGCACGGTCTGGACCACGGAAAGATCAAGCTTGCGCGCTTGCGATCCCTCATGCTTGGAGACCGCTCCGGCAACGGCCGGCTGCAGGCCGCCCAGCGCGCGAATGATGCTGCGCTGGCCCTGGCCCTCGAGCCCGGCAAGCCCCAGGATTTCGCCCTGGCGCAGTGAAAACGAAACCTGCGGGCCGCCGGCCTCGATCTGCAGCCGGTCGACCTCCAGCGCGACAGGGCCGCCCGGCGGACCGGAGGGGCGTTCGGGGTAGAATTGCGAGAGGACGCGACCGACCATGAGCGAGACCAGCTGGTCACGGTCCAGCCCGGCGGTCGGGCGTGTTTCCACATGCGCGCCGTCCTTCAGCACGGTCACCTGGTCGCAGAACCGGAAGATCTCCTCCAGCCGGTGGCTGACGTAGAACACCAGCTTGCCGGCGGCTTTCAGCGAGGCGAGCAGTTCGCCCAGTTTCTCGACTTCCGGCGCGTTCAGCGCAGCGGTCGGCTCGTCGAAGATGAAGATGTCGGCATCGGTCGAGACACCCTTGGCGATCTCGACCAGTTGCTGGTCGGCAACCGAGAGATCGCCGCAGAACGTGTCGACATCCAGCGTGCTGCCGAGGCGGGCGAGCGCCGCCCTTGCGCAGGTGCGCATTTCGGCCCGGTCGACCATTCCGCGTCGCATCGGTTCGCGGCCGAGGAACAGATTCTCCGCGATCGTCAGATTGCCGAGAAGCGTAAGCTCCTGGAAGATAGTCGAAATTCCGAGCCGCTGCGAATCGGCTGGCCGCTCGGGCGCGATGGGGGCGCCGCGCAAGCGAATCTCGCCGCCATCCGCCGAGAAGACGCCGGCAAGCAAGTTCATCAATGTCGACTTGCCCGCGCCATTCTCGCCGGTAAGGGCGTGAACCGAGCCGGCCTTGCAGTCAAAGGAGACGTCGCTGAGCGCGAAGTTCGAGCCGAAGCGCTTGGTCACGTTGTGGAATGAGATCATGTCGCCTGATCCGTCTATATGACGCCGCCCCATCCGGCGCGGCGCGCCGGATGGGTTGCAGGAGCAGGTCAGTTCTTCTTGAACATCTCTTCGATCTTGTCTTCCGGCAATGTCGAGGTGACCCAGAAGGCGTCGTTGAGATCGGGACGATAGTAGGAATCGAGGTTCTGGTTATCGATCGGCGCCGGCGAGGAGTAATAGTGCGTATGCAGCGACTTGCCTTCCAGCAGGGCGACCGCGGCGCGCACGGTCGCCGGTCCAAGACCCGGGGTGAAGATCGGCGCGGCGCCGTCCACGCCGGCACCCTTCCAGGCACGCAGGAAGCCGTTGTTGGATTCGCCCGTCATCGGCACCAGGGGCTTGCCCGCCTCGGTGAACACATCGATGCAGGCGCGGGTCATGTCGGCGCCCGAGAACCAGATGCCGTCTACCGGCTGGCCGGAAAGCACGAAGTTCTCGCAGAGCTGCTTGCCCTTGGCATAGTTCCAGTCACCATAGACCTCGGCGCCGATGGTGATGTCAGTGCCGGCAATCGCCTTGCGGAAACCGTCATAGCGCTGCTGCTCCTCGGTCACGCCGGCGATGCCCCGGAAGGCCCAGATCACGCCCTTGCCGCCCAGCTTTTCCTTGAGAAAGGTTCCGCCCACTTCGCCGAAGCGCTCGCCGCCGCCCATGACCTCGACGGTCGTGGAGAGGATGTCGCCGCCGGTTCCGAAATTGATGACCGGGATGCCGGCAGCCAGCGCCTTGGCCACCTGGTCCTTGACCAGGGCCGGCGCGAGGGGCGCTACGATCAGGGCGTCGACCTTTTGCGCGATCAGGTCTTCCATGTCCGCAACCTGTTTGGCCGGTTGCCAGTTCGCCTCGGTGAAGATGAACTCGCCAATATTCGGATTGCTTGCGGCCTCCAGCTTGGTTTCCTCGATCATCTGGACGATCCAGGTATTGCCAACCCCGACGAAGGACATGCCGATCTTCCACGGCCCGTCCTTCTTGAACTTTCCGGCCGGGACCATGTTGGGCGAAGTCGCCTCAATCAGGTTCGCCGGCAGCAACTGCACCTCTTCCTGCGCGAGGGCTGCCGTCGTTGTCAGCATTGCCGAGCCGATAAGGGCCGTGAGCGCTGCAATGCGCGTCAAATAGATCATGAATTCCTCCCAGTATTGCGATCCAGACTTGCCTCACGCCGAAAACCGTCCGCCGCGCAGTCCGGAGCGGTCGCGGTTCCCGTTTTCGACGCTGTATCCTCCCGGTTGTGCTATGGTTCAAACTCTGATCCAATCAACCGACCAAATCATATGATCAATATCGCGGGATCGTCAATGCACCTGCCGGACCGCCTGGCAACAGGTCTTGCAAGTTGGACGCCGCGCGGCTCTTGCCCGGACCTGCAGCGGGCGGGTCTCAGGCGTGTCGACCTTGCGTCCGACAAGGCGCGTGCGAACAGCCCTGCGAAAGAAAGCCCCCTTGAACCCGCGCCGTCACGCCGATATGGCCGACCCGTGATTGGTCAAGCGGGTAGGGAACGGCACCCATGAAGCAGCAGAGCATCCGCAAGAGTCGCGTCAGACCGAACAGCGACGGCCGCCGTGAGCAGATTGTCGACGCGGCGCTCAAGGTCATGATTTCCGACGGCGTCTATCACGCCACCACGCGCAAGATCGCCGAGGCTGCCGGTGTGAATGTCGCGACGCTGCACTATCACTTCCACGACAAGGAAGAGATCATCTTCAGCGCGATGGAAGTGCTCGCCTCCGGCTACCGGCGCGTCCTCAAGGAACGGTTCTCGCAACCGCAGAGCCTGCATGAGCGCATCGGCGATCTGCTGCGGTTCATCTGGAGCGAGATCGAGAAGGCGCGCGGAGAACAACTCGTCCTGCAGGAGATGACGCTGTATGTCCTGCGCGTGCCCTATGCCGAACATCTGGCGGCGAACAAGGAGAGCGAAATCAAGTCGCTCTACAGCGAGTGCCTCATGGCGGCCAGCGATGTCGGCGAGGGCGACGAGGCCCGGATCGGCGAACTCACCAATTTCATCTATGCCTGCTTCGTCGGGATCCTGAACCAGTGGCTGGCGACGCATGACGCGCCGCTTGCGGAGAAGGCCACCGCGGATCTGATCGAGGCGGCGCGCGCCATGGCCGCCAACCGCCTGGGGCTCGGCGCGCGGTAGAAAAACTGATCCCGAAGGTTCCGGCCGTCGCGGATGTTCCGATCGCCAGCGCCGGGCGCGGCGGCGCCAGACCTCATCGCGCGTTGGCGATCGCGATCAGAAGCACGTGTATCAGGGCGATGGCTCCGGCAATCGGCTGAAACTGGCTCTCGGCGGATGTAGGAACGTAGAGCGCGATATCGCAGAACTGGGCCAGCGGGCTTTCCGGCTTGTCGGTGATGGTCAGGACCTTTCGCCCGGAGACATGGGCATCCATCACGGCGTCGACAACGGCCTGGGTGTAGGGCGTGAAGGCGATCGCCACCAGCAGGTCTTCCGCGCCGAATGTCGCGATCTGGGGACCGGCCATTCCGCTGGTGAATTCGATCAGGCTCGCCGCGCGCTCGCCCCGGAGCAATCCGTAGGTCAGGTAGTCGGCCAGCGGCTTGGAGCGCCGCAGGCCCGCGACATAGACATGCCGTGCATTGCGCAACATCTCGGTCGCCCTCGCCAGGTCGTCGAAATTGCAGGCCTTGCGCAAGGTTTCGATCGCCAGCACATGCGCCTGGAGGCTCTCGTCGAACACGGCCTCCAGATCGCCAGGCGTGGCGGCGTTGGAATTGGCCAGCACCCGCTCCCTGACCGTCGCCTCGCCCTCGATGAGGCGCTGGCGGAACACGCGCTGCATCTCGGCGAAGCCGCTGAAGCCGAATTCCTTGGCGAAACGAATGAGGGTCGACGGCTGGATCCGAAGCTCGTCGGCGATCACCTGGGTGGTGTTGAGCGCGAAGTTGTTCGGTTCTTCCAGCGATGCCCGGGCGATGCGCTGCAGATGCGGACTTAGCGTTGGAAAGCGGTCCCGAACCCTGTGCCGCAAGGCGTCGAACGTTTCGGCGGGTTGTCCGGTCGAGGCGTCTTTTCTCTTCATGTTCAGGGCTATACCACATATTCGATTTTGGAGAATGAATTTTTCGTTGACAAAAATCGAAAAAATATTCAATCCTTTTGATGCGGCGTTCGAATTGCCCGCATGAGGGGTGGGCGGCCGTCAATACGGTCCGTGATCTGCGGGTTGTCTCAAGGGAGGAGCGATATGTCCGAAACGAAAATCTCACGGCGCGGTCTGTTGACCGGGACCACGGCTCTTGTCGGCGGCGTCGCCGCCTTCAGCGGCCCGTGGAAGCACAACCGCGCCTATGCCCAGGCTGCCGACAAGCCTGTCAAGATCGGCATCACGTCCGACGCCAGCGGCCAATACGCCAATTCCGGCGCGTCCGACCGGCGCGGCATGATGATGGCGATCGACGAAGCCAATGCGAAGGGCGGCGTCCTGGGGCGCAAGATCGAGTATATCCATCTCGACACCGAGACCGCCGCGGCGACGGGCAGCCGCGTCGCGGAACGGATGATCACCCGCGAGGAGTGCGGCTTTCTGGTGGGGGCGGTCAGTTCGGGCGTCGCCAATGCGATCAGCCAGGTCGCGCAGCGCTATGGCGTGATCTATCTGAACACCAACTCCTCCTCGCCGACCGAAAGCGGAAAGAACTGCCATCGCGTCAAGTTCGTCTGGGACGGCAACGGGACCAATTTCGCCAAGGCGGCGGTCAAGAACTCGATCGACGCCTATGGCAAGAAGTGGATGCTGCTCACCAATGACTATGGCTGGGGGCACGACACCGCCGCCTCGACGAAGAAACTGCTGGCGACCTATGGCGGCGAGGTGACGGACGAGATCCTGATTCCGCAGGGAACCCGGGATTTCAGCGCGGCCCTGCTCAAGATCCAGCAGGCCAATCCCGACGTGGTCGCCGCCGCGGTCGGCGGCGATGACCAGGTTGCGATGAGGCAGCAAGTCGCCCAGCTTGGCATGGGGGAGAAGACGGCGTGGATCAACAACCAGCAGGACTGGCCCGATGTCTACGGCCTGCCGGTCGACAACCTGTTCGGCGTGTTCGGCACGACCTGGTATTACGGCCTCGACCTGCCTGGCGTTAAGGAATTCGTCGCCCGCTATCAGGCGGCCTATCCGGAGACCGTAATGCGGGTTCCCGGCAATGTCTTCTACAACGGCTACATGGCGACGCGCGAATTGCTGGCGGCGATCGAGCGGGCGGGCACCACCAACAACATCGCCGTCATCAAGCAGCTCGAGGGCCTGAAAATGCCCGCCGAGAGCAGGATGCAGCACTTCGACGCCTGGATCGATCCCGACACCCATCAGGTGCAGCAAACGATCTATCTTGCCACGGCCAATACCAAGGCGGGCGACGACAAGGACAACATGTTCAAGATCCTTGCCCAGTCCAAGCCGGACGATGTGAAGGACGACGACGCCGCGGCGGCGTGCAAACTGGAAAGCTACGAGGACACGCCGAGCTTCGACGCCTGATCGGCCCTGCCGATCCGCCGGCCGGCGTTGTCATGCGCCGGCCGCGCCTTCCTGTCCCCTTGGCCGCATGGCCGGGAGTGCCTGCATGTATGACCTGATACCCCATATCGTGAATGGTCTGACGCTCGGACTGCTCTTCGCGCTGATCGCGCTGGGGTTCACGCTGATCGTCGGCGTGATGGAAGTGATCAACCTCGCGCATGGGGCGTTCTTCGCGCTTGGCGCCTATTTCGCGGTAGCGGTGATCGGCGGAAGCTGGTTCTCGGGCACCGAATTCGGCGCCTGGTGGCTCGGCCTTCCGCTCGCCACCCGGTATGTCGTCGCGCTGATCTTCGGACCGATCTGCGCCGCCATCGCGGGAATGGTCCTGGAGCTCTGCCTGCGTCCCACCTATGGAAAGGCGCCCCTGTACGGGCTGCTCCTGACCTTCGGCGCGGCGCTGGTGATTGAGGAACTGATCCGCGTGTTCTGGGGCACCGGCGAGCAGAGCCTCACCATTCCGCAAACCATCAACGGCGCTTTCCTGCTGGGCGGCCTCATCTTCTCGAAATACAAGTTCTTCGCGGCGGCCTTCGCGGTTCTGGCGATTTTCCTCGTCTGGCTCCTCCTTGAAAGGACGCCCTATGGCGCGATCATCAAGGCGGGAAGCCATGACAGCGAAATGGTCCGTGCGCTCGGATACGATCTTTCGAAGCTGCGCCTCGCCGTCTTCGCCTTCGGGGCGTGCCTTGCCGGACTTGCCGGAATCACGATGGCCCCGATCTGGGGGCTGCGCCCGCATATCGGCATCGACGTGGTCATCCCGGCCTTCCTGATCATCGTGATCGGCGGCGTGGGCAGCTTCTGGGGCGCTGTCGCGGCCGCGATGCTCGTCGGCCTGTCGGTCGGCATCAGCGGGGCATACGCGCCCGCCTGGGCGATGCTGTCGATGTACATCCTGCTGATCCTGGTCGTCGGTGTCCGCGCACGCGGTCTGCTTGGCCGCAAGAGCGCGCTGGAGAACTGATGATCTCGCTTTCCGACATACCAACCAAAAGCGGATTTCCGCTGACCCCGGCGATGTGCGTCTTTCTCGTCGCTGTGGCGAGCGCACCGTTCTGGCTCGAGGCGGTGGGCCTCTACAGCTATCTGGGAATCGAGGTCGCCATCTGGATCCTCTACGCCATGGGGTTCAACCTGCTGTTCGGATATGCGGGACTGCATTCCTTCGGCCATGGCGCCTATATCGGCATCGGAGCCTATGCCTTCGGACTGTTTCAGCAGAATGTCGCCGTCAGTCTCTGGGGCGGGCTGCTCGCCGCCATCCTCGCCGCCACGCTCGCGGGGGCACTGGTGGCAACCTTCGTCGCTCATCGGCGCGGGATCTATTTCGCCCTGATGACGATCGCCTTCGGGCAGGTCTTCTGGTTCTGCGCCATCAAGTTGCGCTGGCTGACCGGCGGGGAGGACGGGCTTCTCGGCATTCCCCGGCCGGATATGGTGCTGGGGCCGCTGCGGGTAAGCCTGCAGGACAATTTCTCGCTTTACTGGTTCGCGGCGGGCGTGCTTGGGCTGGCGGTTCTGGGTATGAGCCGGCTGGTCAACGCGCCCTTCGGACGCGTGCTGCAGGCCATCCGACAGAATGAGATGCGCGCCCGCTTCGCCGGTTACGACGTCTGGCGGATGAAATGGCTGGTCTTCACGCTCTCGGCGGCGATTGCCGGTCTCGCCGGAGGCATTTTCGCCATGGCGCAGGAGAGCGCCTATCCGGATATCATGAGCCTTCACCAGTCGGGAACGATCGTGATGATGGTGCTGGTTGGCGGCGGCCTCGTCAGCTTCTGGGGCCCGGTGCTCGGTGTGCTGATCTATTTCGTCGCGCGCGATGTCATCGGGGGCGTCACCGAGACATGGCTCCTGTGGTTCGGGCTCATGTTCGTCGTGATGGTGATGCTGCGCCCCGAGGGCGCCGCCGGACTGGCGCATGTGATCCGCAGCCGGCTCGCGCGTCCCAAGGCGGCGGCGCCGGCGGAAAGGAGCGCGTGACATGCCGCTTTTCGAGGCGCGCAACATCCAGAAGCGGTTCGGCTCGCGCGTCGTGCTCGAGAATGTCTCGCTCGCGGTCGAGGAAGGCTCCGTGCACGGCATCATGGGACCGAACGGCGCCGGCAAGACGACATGCTTTCATGTGCTGACGGGGCACCATGCGCCCGACGGCGGGACTATTTCCTTCGACGGCAAGGACATTACCGGGCTGAAGCCGCATCGCATCGCGCGGCTGGGTATCTCGCGGTCGTTCCAGATCATGAACCTCTTCGACGACACGGTGGCGGTCGAGAATGTGATCCTGGCCTTGCCGGAGTTTCGCGTCCGCGCCCTCAACCTGTCGCGCCGCGTCTTCGAGGACCGTCAATTGATCGACGCGGCGCTGGAGGTTCTTGCGCAGGTCGATCTGGCCGACCATGCCTGGGAGAAGGCCTCGGCACTATCCTATGGGCAGAGGCGGGCGCTGGAGATCGCGGTCGCCCTGGCGGCGCGCCCCAGGATCGTGTTCCTCGACGAGCCGACATCGGGTCTGGGCGCGGAGGCGACGCGGGGCCTGGCGAGTCTGGTGAAGCGGCTGCGCCAGCGCTACACGATCGTGATGATCGAGCACGACATGCGGTTCCTGTTCGCGCTTGCCGACCGCATCTCGGTCATCCACTGGGGGCAGGTGATCGCCGAAAGCACCCCGGACGCCCTTATGGCGAACAAATGGGTCGCCCGCTCCGCCCTCGGAGAGCTCGCGTGATGCTCGAGATCTTCAACATCGAGACGTTCTACGGCGAAACGCAGGCCTTGTTCGGTCCCTCGCTCACTGTCGGCGAATCGGAAGTCGTGGCGCTGCTTGGCCCGAACGGCGCCGGCAAGACGACCTCAATCCGCTCGATCCTGGGCCTTTCGCCGCCGAGGACGGGGCGCATCAGGTTTGACGGCAGCGACATCACGAACATGCCGACGCACCAGATCTCGCGCCTCGGCATCGGCTGGGTGCCCGACGACCGCCGCATCTTTCCCATGCTCAGCGGCTGGCGCAATCTTGCGCTTGGCGCGCGCCGCACCCGATTCCGCGCCTGGAGCCGGGAGGAGATGTGCGAGATATTTCCCGCGCTCGAACACCTGATGCGCCGCGACTGCGAAACGATGTCGGGCGGAGAACTGCAGATGGTCGCAATCTCCCGCGCGCTGCTTGGTTCGCCCGGCATCGTGCTCTTCGATGAACCGAGCCAGGGCCTGGCTCCCAAGATCGTCCAAGACGTCCTGAAGACCGTGCGGCGCATGAAGAGCGAAGGGATCGCCTCGCTGATCGTGGAGCAAAACGCGCTTGCCGCGCTGGAGGTGTCCGACCGGGTCTATGTCATGGACCGGGGCCGGATCGCGCACGAAGGCAAGTCGCAGGAACTTCTGGACAATGCCGGCCTGCGACGCCGGCTGATCGGGATGTGAGCCATGGGCAACATGCTTGAAGTGCGGGGGCTTGAGAAAATCTACACGCGGTCGCTTTTCGACCGGACGCCGACCTTTCGCCTGACCGCCGACTTCACGATCCACGGGCCGGGGATTGTCGGGA
>JAUIBM010000534.1 GCA_030428345.1 Alphaproteobacteria bacterium
GACATCAGAAACATAGACCGGATGGGTGCCCGTATTGCGCAGTACAAGATACTGGTCGGAGACCATTTCGACGATCTCGACATCGTAGACGCCGAACACGCCATTATAGGCTTCGTAGATCCTCTCCCCTGCGAAGACCCATACTCCGATCAAAAATGTGACAAGGCCAACAAAGCCGGAGGTAATGAATGCAATCTCCACCCAGACGCTCTGATGCTTTTTGCAGGTCTTGCAAATCCTCGCGCCTTCGGCGACCTCCTCCTTGCACCAGATGCATTTTCTCGAGGGTGCGCCAGAATAACTCACCTGCGTTTCCTCGAACGATACTTTGACCCGATCCGAACCGACTTCATCGTTGTTCAATTTTTCTCGAGGTTCAAGCGGATTCTTCTCCGTGCGCGTCCTACAGGCTTCCCGATGCGAAGGCGAGATTTGTGGACCGGCCCGAATCCGGCGGCCGGCAGTGAGCTTCAGCGAGCCGGCGGCTTGGTGACAATCAGTTCTTGAAGCACTCGCTGCGATGCCACTCGAGATAATGGGCGTGAGGGCGCAAATGCGCCTGCGCTGGAACGCGAGCCCTACGATCAGCGACAAGGATATGGGTGATGTCGTGGTTCAGATGCCGGGATTGCAGGATGTTGTAGTCATCGTCGAGCGATAGCAGGCCTCGGTCGAACATCCAGTGAACCGTTCCTGACAAGGCCAATCCATTGCGCACGGAGTCCGGGCCCCCCTTTGCCACCGGCTTGATATGCGCGGCTTCAACTTCCGGACGACCCTGGCCATTGATCAGACGAAGTCCGGTGAAAGCGCATGTCCTGTCATACGCTGCCCTCACGTGCTGCTTGAACTTGAGGTCTCGGAACGGACGCGTGATCCTTTGATCCAGGAGTTTGCGGACGAATATTGCGCTTGGATCATGTTGATAGGCCGATTGGTTCATATCGCTGAAGTGGCGGATTGCCCGCGCCTGATCGGGATCGTCATGCCGGTCGGGCCATTCCGGCTCCTTTGACAAGCCCGCCTCTACGAGTCGGAGGAATTCGTCCCGGTCTATCGGCCGCACTGCATTGACAGCCCAGCCACCGTTTACGCTGCCATTTGACCTCAACAATCTCCTCTCAAAGCCGCCATCCTGCTTGAACGGAACCGGCTGATCGAATTCCAGATAGTTCGATAAACAGGCGTAGTAATGCCCGGACCTGACTGTATCTGCCTCTACGCGCTCAAGCTTTGCGATCGCAAAATAATACCGACTTTTCCGCCCTGCCAATGGTCCGTAGTAAGCAATGAAGTCGCCCACGGCGCTCATCACCCTTTCGAGATAATTGCGCGGAAAATGATATCGCTCCTCCGGCAAATCGTCGTAGATGCTGTCCGCCTTGTGGTAGAAAATGCAATTCGCCATTCCACGACTACCAGACTCGAATTTCACCTGGAGCGACGACAAGCGTCGTCACAAAATTTTTCGTCGACCGGATATCCGACCGGAGCCTGCCGGGTCCGGCCGCAAACAATCTTCCGCCAAGCGGGCAGCCAGACCTCACACTTGCAGCGACTATGGCGTTCCCGCTTCGTTCGGTCTAGGCTTTGAAATCGTTTTCCCGTAACGCTCGCCCCATGTCTTTCCTGCGCACCCTCCTGCTGCTGGCCATGCTGGCGCTGACACTCGCCATAGCGGCCGGCTTCCTCGGCGCGGTCCATCCCGCCTTCGATACGGCGGCGCATTTCCGGGCGCATCTGGCGGTGGTTCTGCTGGCGCTGGCGTGCCTGCGGTCGGTGCTGAGGCGGCCGATCGTCGCCGCCGCGTTCGCGGTCGTCGCCTTCGCCGCCGCCGTCACCTGCGCTCCTGGCCTGCCGCGGGAGCCGGAACGGGATGGCGCGACCGGGCGCGCGGACCTGCCGGTGCACACCCTGCTGCAGATGAACCTGCTGTTCAACAACCGCACGCCGGAGCGTTTCGTTGCGGAGGTCGAAAGGCTGAAACCCGACATCGTGACGGTGGAGGAGGTTTCGCGGCGCTGGCGGCAGCCGCTGGAGAAGCTGGGCTCGGCCTATGCCTACCGCTATCGCTGTCCAGAATGGGCCACCCGCGGCGGGGTGACCATCTATTCGCGGTTCGAGATGACGCAGGACCCGACCGGCTGCGGCGCCTATGCCTCGCTCGGCGTGGCGCGCTTCATGATCGACGGACGTCCGATCACCATAGGCGCGGTGCATCTGCGCTGGCCGTGGCCGGCTAGCGGCCCGAAACAGATCGGGGAACTGGCCCCGATCCTGGCCGGCATCGGCCCGGACGCGCTGATCGCGGGGGATTTCAACGCCACGACCTGGAGCCATTCGATCCGGCGCTTCGCCCGGCTCGGCGGCCTGACGGTGCATGGCGGCATCGGCCCGACCTGGCTGTGGGAAGGCCTGCCGACCTGGCTGGCGCGCTGGATCGGCCTGCCGATCGACAATGTCATGTCCAAGGGCGCGGTCGATATCCTAGACGCCAAGACGCTGCCGCCGGTGGGTTCGGACCATCTGCCGGTGCTGGTTCGCTTCCAGGTCCTGCCTGCCGCAGGACCTGCCGGAAAATAGGGGTCAGCCGACGCGCTTGGGCGCGCCGGTGCTCATGTCCGTGCCGATGAAGGGCAGTCCGGCCGCCTTCCACGCGCCAAACCCGCCTTCCATATGCGCGGCCTTGGCAAGTCCGGCGGCAAGGCACTTGCCGGCGACATTGCGCGAGCGCGCGCCAGAGCCGCAATGCAGGACAATCTGCTTGGAATCGCCGGTCGGCAGCGTTTCGGGCTTGAAGAAGGCCATCGGCTCCAGCATCGCGCCCTCGATATGCTCGAACATGTATTCCT
>JAUIBM010000535.1 GCA_030428345.1 Alphaproteobacteria bacterium
CTCCCTTGTTCGCTTCCAAGGATATTCTTACGGCCCCCGGACGCTCGATTCAAGGAAGTAGCGGAGACCGCGCCGCCGACGCCGAGCCTGGCGCAGACCTATTCGCCCGATGTCCCCGCAATGGCGGCGTCGGCAAGGCCGCGCGATTTCGCGGCCGCAACGACCGCCGGAGCGATATCGCCGCCCGCAAGCATCGTGACTTCCCAGGCGTGTTTGCCTTCGACCCTGGCGCTCGTCACCGCGACCACGCCCAGTTCGGAGAACAGGTTGACCACATAGTCGCGCGCCTGCGGTTCGGCGAAATAGCCCAGCCGGATGACGGCGCTGCGCGAGGCGGCGTCGCGATTGACGACCAGCCGCGCACGACCGTCATCGCGCGCCTGGTCCTTGTCGACCGCGGCGAAGACGGAAAGATCGGGGTTCGGCAGCGCGTCGTCGGCATAGGACAGCGGCCCGAGCTTGGACTGCACCAGGGCGAGCGTCCTGTCGAGGCTGTCGGCGACGCGCATGGGCGTGCCGCCCATGTAGTCGGCCGGGCGGCGGGTGGGAAGCGGAATCGAGGCCAGCGTCATGTGGCCGTCGATCGCGCTGGCGATCGGGTTGGAGCGCTCCGGCGCCATGGCGATCATGGTGCCGGGCCGGCTGGCGCCTGGCGCAATCTCGGGCGCGCCGGGTGCGCGATAGGAGGCGAGCAGGAAGCGGTCGTCATGTCCGTCCATGCGGGCCTTGCCGACATATTCCACCTTCACCTTGGCCAGGCCATGGTGTCGGTAGCCCAGAAGCTCCGCCGCCTTGGCCGAAAGGTCGATGATCCTGCCGGGCGCGAACGGCCCGCGATCGTTGACCCGGACCATGACGGAGGAATTGTTGTCGAGATTGGTTACGCGAGCGTAGCTCGGCAGCGGCATGGTCGGATGCGCGGCGGACAGAGCGTACTGGTTGTAGACCTCGCCATTGGCGGTGAGCCGTCCGTGAAAGTTGGGGCCGTACCAGGAGGCCTGTCCGACGGCGGCGTAGTCGGGATCCTCGACCGGCTTGTAGACCTTGCCGCGCACCGTATAGGGCTTGCCCACCTGGTAGCGCCCGCCACCCTTTGGAACTTCCTTCAGTTCGGTGACGCGGGGGCTGCTCTTTACGCCATAATCCTGGGAGGAGAATTTCGTCTCCTTGTTGATTTCGGCCTTTTCGCCCTTGATCGCATTGCATCCGGCCAGGGCGGAAACCGCCACCAAGATCGCAGCGCAACAGGCGCCGTTTTTCCAGCCGCCCGCCCGCGCTCGTGAAACGCCACTCTTCGTCAAATCGACTCACCCCGTTCAGAATCGGCGCTATTGTACCAGCCGGCGGCCCAATCGCTCTGCATACGCGCCATTCGCGAATTACCGTCGGGCCCAAGTTCGGCGAATCTGTGGCCGAAAATTGACAATGGCAAAGGCATGCACAGCGCTCCGTCGCAGCAGGATCGAGAATGGCCGCAAAGGCTTAGTGATCGGTTAAGGCGAGACAGTGGGTCGGAACCGACCCGCCAAAGACGCCGGCGGTTCTAAGGCAATTCCAGTGCGGCGGCGACCGCCTTGTCGCGGCCGAGCTTGTCTTCGGCGAAATACAATTCGCCATCGCTGCTGACCCAGGCGGTGATATAAGTGACGAATACCTGCATCCCCGCCGGCAGCGCGAGTCCCTTCGGCAGCTTCAGGCGGAGCCAGAAGGGATCGTCCTTGCGCGGCGGCGCATAGTCCGGCGCGATCTCGATGGCGATCTTGCCGCCGTTCGAGATCGTCTTCTCCAGCGTGCCGTACGCAGTCGGTATTTCCCGCAATTCGTCGAAATTCTCGATCTCGCCATAACCCGCCGTCTCGCCAGACAGGACGACGCGAACGGAACGGTCGGCGAGGTTGACATAGATGTGGTCCGCGGCCAGGGGGAGATTCTGCCATCGCCGGCGTTCCAGATTGACCTTGATCTGCCGGATGCGTTCGTTCGGCTCTACCGCCATCTGCGCCAGCGTCGCCGCATCCGGCTTGCCGGTTACCTTCAGGCTGTTGCGGGTCTGGAAGTGCTTGATCGCGTCCACGAAGCGTTCATCGCTGAAATTGTCCGGGTCGCGGGGAGCCGGAGGCAAATCGCCGGTCAACGTCAGCAGATCGCGGATCTGGCCGAAATCGGGAGACCTCTTGGCATCTATTTGCGGCCAGATATTCGACAGATCGATGCGCGCATACTCTACCAGCTTCGAAATCAGGCGCACATAGCGGTCGTCGGCATTGAGAAAGCCCGAGGCATATTGGCGGAAATTGCCTGCGTCCGCCGCGCCTTCCACATATTTCTCCGGATCGAGCTCGACAGGACGCACGCCGTTGAACGCGCCCTGCGATTGCGGACCTACCCTTCCATTGCGTAATTGCCGGCCGAACTCCACGACCGCGCCGCTCAGCAGCATGTCGGCCCTCGCCAGATCCTGCACGTCGGAGGACGCCAGCAGAGTCTCGATCTCGCCTACATTGTAGAACTGCGGATTGAGTCCGTGCACCGAGGAAATCTTCAGTTCCGCCAGCAGCGCCTTCGCCTTGCCCTTGGGGCCGTCATCGCGCACCCAGACCGGCTTGTAGCTGCGGCTGGCATAATAATTGCGGATCTCGTCGATGCGCGCGTTGACGTCCTTCGAACCGGTGTCGACATCCTTGGCGACAAACAACGCTTCAAGTTCGGCCGCCACCGCATCATTGGTCGCGGCCAGCGATGGCTGCTGCATGAGCGCCAGCACGAGCAGCGTCGCGAGCGCCCTGAACACGCCTTTCAACATGCGTCAGGTCGCCAGGCTGTAGGCGACGACCACCTGCAAGGC
>JAUIBM010000019.1 GCA_030428345.1 Alphaproteobacteria bacterium
CCTTCCAGTCGACCTGAACGCCATCGCGGGCGACCCATTTGTTGACGCGGTCCCAATCGACCGTGTTCGGCTTGTCGTTCATGCGAAGCAACTCCTCTTGAAGGTTCCGGTGCACGCGGCGCACGGAGCCCTCGCCCCGCGTCGCCCGGCACGGCGCATCAGCGCGGCAGGTGGAAATAATCGACCAGGAAAAGCGAGACCGCCGGCAGGGCGATGATGATGCCGAGGCGAATGATGTCGGCAATGATGAAGGGGGTGACGCCGGAATAGATCGTCCCGATCTTCGTGTTCGGCATCATCGCCTTGATGACGAAGACATTCATGCCGATGGGCGGCGTGATCATACCGATCTCGATGACCATGACCATGATCACGCCCCACCAGATTGGATCGTAGCCATATTCCAGGATCAGCGGGAAGACGAACGGCATGGTGATCACCATCGAGGAAATGGTGTCGAAGATCGCGCCGAGGATGAGATACATCACCATCAGCAGCAGCACGATCCAGATGCCCGGCAGGCCGGTGTCGCGAATGCCCTCGACCATCATTTCCGGCAGGCCCGACACCGTGACGGCATAGGTGAAGATCGAAGCGCCGATCACCATCAGGTAGATCATCGACGTGGTGCTGGCCGTGTCGCGCAGCGCCACCCAGAAGCGCCTCATGTCGAGCCGCCCGCGCAGCAATGCGATCAGAAACGCCATGAAAGCGCCGACAGCGGCGGATTCATTCACCGAGAAGATGCCGCCGTAAATGCCGCCAGTCACGCAGACCATCAGCAGCAGCGCCGCCCAGCCCTCGCGAAACGCCGACAAGGTGTCGCGCCATTGCGAGCGCGCGCCGGCCGGCCCCTCGGCCGGATTGCGGCGCACGACGATGGTGATGGCGAGGATGTGCAGCGCCACCGCCAGGATCGCCGGCACCAGCGCGGCGACGAACAGCGTCTTGACGAATTGCTCCGCCAGAACGGCGTAGAGCACGAAGATGATCGACGGCGGGATCAGCATGCCCAGCGTGCCGCCGGCGGCGACCGAACCAGTCGCCAGCCTTTCGGAATAGTTGCGGTCCAGCATTTCGGGGATGGCGACGCGCGCCATGGTCGTCGCCGTGGCGATGGAGGAGCCGCACACCGCGCCGAAACCGGCGCAGCCGCCGATCGTCGCCATGGCCAGCCCTCCGCGCACATGCCCCATCAGGCTGTTGGCGATCCTGTAGAGGTCGCCCGACAAGCCGCCCACCGTCGCGAAGGCGCCCATCAGCAGGAAAAGAGGAATGATCGACAGTTCCGAACTCGAGACCTTGCTGACGGTTTCGGTGCCGAACAGCGTGAGCGCGGCCGGCAGCGATCCGCGTATGACGCTGAAGGTGAGGACGCCCGAAATCCCCATGGCGACCCCGATCGGGACCTGCAGGAAAATCATGGCGAGCATGCCCGCGATGCCGAGAAGGCCGATGATATAGGGATCCATGATCATGCCCCTTCGGATTCGGCGACGCGACCGAGCGCTTCGGAAACAACGACAAAAAGCTGCGCCGGCACGCAGATCCAGAACAGCACCGCCGACGCCCACCACCAGGGGCCGATCGGCAGCCCCAACACCATGGAGTATTCGGCGCTTGCGGTGATCTTCATCGCATGCAGCGTCAGGAACCAGGCGATGCAGGTGAACATGAAGCCGGTCGCAATCGCGGCGATAACCCGCATGGCCCGGTCGAGCCGCGGACCGATCACCGAACGGATCAGCGTCACCTTGATCTGGCGCCGCTCAAGCAGCCCCGCCGGAAAGCAGGCCGAGACGACCACGATCATCAGCAGCGAGCCGATGTCATTGGCGCCGCGCAGGGGGCGGCCCGTCAGTTCGCGAATGGCGATATCGATCACCGACAGGCCGGCGACGAGCAGAAGGCAAAGGACGCCGAGCACGGCGGTGACGCGCAACGCCCTGCCAAGAACATGTTCCAGTCGGTCCACCGGCTCTCTCCGTTAAGGCAAGACCCCGCGGCGACGCCGCGGGGTTGAGGCGGCCTCAGCGCTTGCGGATGTCCTGAAGCTTGGCGCGATAGGCGTCGATCAAGCCCGGCGAAGCGGATTCGGCGACCATGTCGACCACCGGCTTGACCGCCGCGTCGATCTTGGCGCGATCCTCCTCGCTCGGGATGACGACCGTATTGGCCGGATCGGCTTCCCAGGCATCGAGATTGGCCTTCAGCGCCTTGGAGTAGGAATCCAGGTGCTTGTCGATGACGACCTGCCGGCTTTCCAGAAGGTTCGCCTTCACCTTTTCGGGAAGCGCCTCGTAAACCGACTTGTTCATGACGATGGTGAAGACCAGCACGCCCAGATCGGCGACGTAATGGTTCTTGGCGACATCGGTCACGCGGAAGGTCTTGGCGACCGAAGCGTCGGCGACGGCCCCGTCGATCAGACCGCGATCGATGTTTTCCGCCATCTCCAGGGCGGACATGGACTGCGGCACGCCGCCCAGCGCCTCGATGACGGCGGTCTGGATCTTGCCGGCGACGCGGAATTTCTTGTCGCGGATATCCTCGAACTTGGCGACCGGCGGCTTGGTGTGAAGCATGTACGCGCCGGAGGTATAGACGGCGACGACATGGAAGTCCTCATAGCCGCGCAGCTTCCCCTCCTCATAGAGTTCCTTGACGGCGTAGGATCCCTCGCGCGGCGTCGCGGCAAAACCCGGAAGCTCGAAGATGTCGTAATCGGGGAAGACGCCCGGCGTATAGGAAGGAACGGTGAGCGTCATGTCCGCAACGCCGTTCGCCACCAGATCGAGCTGGGTCAGCGGATTTCTGCCGAGCGTACCGCCGGCGAAAAGCTTGATCGAGACATCGTCCGCCTTGGACTGTTCATTGAACCAGTCGATCCAGGGCTGGTAGACGTCCCTGACGGTCGGCGAGGCCGCCGGCACGAACACGGCGAAGCTCAGTTCCTTGGCGAACGCGCTCGACGCGCTCAGGGCGCAAGCGGCGACCACCGCCGCCTTGACAAAATTCCTGTAGAGCATTCCATTCTCCTCCTCTTGATGCCTTTGGTTGGTTTATCTGCCTGTGGCCCGCATCGCCGGGGCGGCGGACGCGTCCGATTCCGCGAGCTGTCTTTCAAGCGCCTTGCGGTCCAGCTTCTGCAACGGCGTGCGCGGCAATGCCTGGCTGATCTCCAGACGCTCGGGCCATTTAAAGCGGGCAAGGCCACGCTCGTCGCAAAAGGCGATGACGCTCGCCAGATCGATTTCCCGCCCCGGCTGCGGCACAACGAACACGCAGACCCGCTCACCCATGGTCTGGTCGGCGTAGGACGCCACCGCCACCTCTCGAATGCCCGGGAGCGCGGCCAGGAAATTGTCGAGTTCGACCGGGGAGATCTTCATGCCGCCGCGCACGATAAGCTCACGCGCCCTGGCGTGAAACCGGATCAGGCTGCCGCATTCGGAGATTTCGAACAGATCGGCCGTCGCAAAGAAGCCTTCGGCGTCGAACTTGCGGCGATCAAAGCCCTCGCGCGAATAATAGCCGGGCATCATTGCCGGTCCGCGAATCATCATCTCGCCGATTTCGCCGGGCGCCGTCACCGGTTGCCCGCTCACTGGGTCGACCAGCTTGAAGGTGCCGCCATTGGCGGTCAGCCTGCCCTGCCCCTCGGGCCAGTTCACGTCGCCGTCGCGCGGGAAGAAGCGCGCGCGCTGACGCGGATCGGCGACCCGCTCCTGGGAGGAGCACATCTGCGCCCCCTCGTTGGAGCCGAAGAAATTCAGCACCTCGATGTCGAAGACCTCGCGGAAGAACACGAATGTTTCGGGGTCGGGCGGGGCGGAACCCGTGCCGATCGCAGCGAGGCGATGCAGGGCCGGGCGCAGCGCCTCGTCATGCGAGCGTTCGCGCAGATAGGTCAGCACGGTGGGAGCGACCATCGTGTAGGTCACGTCTTCGCCGGTCAGCTGCTCGACGAAGATGTCCAGCGAGAAGGGGTGGTGCATGATCAACGCGCCGCAGGTGCGCATCCAGCACATCATCAATCCGCCGACGGCCGCCGCATTGACGAAGGGGAATGGCGCGAGAATGTTCGCGCCGTCCGGCAGGCCGAGAATGCGCCATGCGCCAAGGCTGCTCGCCATCATGTTGTTGTGGGTCTTGGGCACCGCCTTGGGGGCGCCCTCCGTTCCCGATGTCCAGAAGACGGCGAACAGATCGTCGGCGCTGGCGCGATGGGCCGGAGCGACGGTGCGACAAACGCTATCGTCGAGGCGCACGACGCCCGCCGGCAGGCTCGAGCCGAGGCCGAGACGGAGAACCCCGGACGGGAGCGCGTCGAGGCGCTCGGCATAGAACGGCTTGCCGGAGACCTCGCCGACCGAGACATAGGCGTCGAAATCGACCAATCCGGCCGAGGCCTTCAGTTCCGATGAGCGATAGGCCAGGGCAATGGGCGAAAGCACGGCGCCGATCCGGGCGACCGCGAGATAGATCAGCACCAGTTCCGCGATATTGGGCAATTGGGTTGCGATCAGACTTCCTGGACCCAGCCCCTGCGCCCGCAGCGCCTCGGCGAACTGGTCCACCGCCTCGGCCATCTGGCCATAGGTCATGCGGCGGGGCTCGCCCTCATGCAGTTGCGGGCGATTGGGCGCATCGATGAGACCGATACGATCGGGTACGCGCGCCGCAGTCGCCGCGAACATTTCATGGATGGTCGTGTCGCCCCAATGGCCTTCCGCCCGGTGGCGCTCCGCTTCTGCCGGATCGAAAAGGCTCACGCGCAGATCTCCCGCATTCTCGCCCTCGCCGCTTCGTATTCGCTGGCGAACCGGGCGACGATGGCCGCCGCCGGTTCGACGCGCTCGACGCGCCCGACGCCCTGGCCGGCGCCCCAAATGCCCTTCCATGGCTTGATTTCCTGGTCCTTCAGGCCGGTGAAGTTCATCTTCGCGACCTTGAACTCAAGCTCGCTCGGATCCAGTCCCTGCCGGACCATGGACGGCTTGAGCATGCTGGCCCGCGCACCAGTGAAGGCCCGCGTCACCATCAGGTCGGAAGCGTCGCTTTCCACCACCATCCGGCGGTAGTCGCTTTCGGCCATGCCCTCCTCCGCCGCGATGAACGACGTGCCGAGATAGGCGAAATCGGCGCTCAGCGCGCGGGCGGCCAGGATGCCCTCGCCCGAGCAGATGCCGCCGCCCAGCACGATATAGCCGTCGAAGAAACGCCGGACGCGTTCGACGAACACCATGGGGCTGAGTTCGCCGGTGTGCCCGCCGGCGCCGGAACACACGAGAACCAGGCCGTCGACCCCGGCCTCCGCCGCCTTGCGGGCGAGGCCTTCTGAAATCACATCGGCGAAAACCAGTCCGCCATATCCGTGAACCGTGGGAATCACCGGCTTCGGGCTGCCGAGCGCGGTGATGACAATGGGCGGGCGATGCTCGGCTACCTGCTCCAGATCGCCGGGCAGGCGCGCATTGGTGGAATGGGTCACGACATTGAGCGCCCAGGGCGCCACCGGCCAATCGTTCGACGAGGGCTCGGAAAGACCCGCGTTCACGCGGCCCATCCAGCCGCCCAATTCCTCGCTGGTGCGCAGATTGGGGGCGGGAAAGGACCCCACGATGCCGGCGCGGCTGGTCGCAATCACCAGTTCCGGCGTCGAGATCAGGAACATGGGCGCGGCGAATGCCGGCGTCCGCAACCGGGTAAGTCTGTCATGCACGTTGGTCACGCGTAATTTGCCTCGCGAGATTTGCTTTCAATGAATTGCCGGACATGCGCAGCAACGATCGCCGGCGCCTCAAGCACCGGCAGGTGGCCGCAGCCCTGTATGTCGACGAAGTCCGCATGCGGCAATGCCGCGGCCATCGCCCTGGCCGCTTCCGGCGGATTGACCGCATCCTCCGCTCCGGTCATGACCAGAACCGGGCAGGAAATTGCGGAAAGCGCCGCCGTCTGATCGGGCCGGGCCGCGAGCGCCGTCTGGTGCTCGGCAAAGACGTCAAGGCCGGTTACGCGCGTCATCTCAAGGAGCTTGGCGCGCAGATCCTCGCGGCCGCGATTCGCCTCGGCAAGCATTGATTGCGCCTGCACGGCGGCGAGGGCGTCGGCGCCCTTGCGCCTGGCCCATTCCACGGCCTTCTGGCGGTTTTGCGCCGCTTGTGGCGTGTCGGCGCCGGCCGCGCCGCCGATGAGAATCAGGCCGGCGACCCGCTCGGGTGCAAGACTTGCCGCCGCGAGCGCCAGATAAGCCCCCATCGACATGCCGCAAAGAATCGAGGGCTCGGCGAGCGAATCGGCGAGACGGGCGGCGATGGCCCGGAAATCATCAATCGGCGGAAGGTCGAACACCCGCGAGCGCCCGGGAACTTCGGCGCGCAAGGCGTCGAACACACCCGCCGTGCACATCAGGCCTGGAACACAAACCAGCGTTTCCACCGCTCCCCCTCGGCGTCGACCCTCCGCGACGCCCCATCACAACGTTTTCTAGACCATAATCAGGTTTCTTCGGCACGTAAACAGGTTTTTCGAAATTCAATTCCGCCTCGCGGAACTTGCTGCAGAGCCACATACGGCCCGTTTTGCACCGCAGCAAGGAGTTTGGGCGACGCCGCACCAGACCTTAGGTGGATTTGGTCGCGTTTCAAAACCACTTGCCAAGGCTTCGCCGGTATTTTAGTCTAGATAAATATCTTGGGAGATGATCATGTCCGACGAACACGACACGCCGCTTGCAGTGACCAAAGCCAATGTTCGCATGTTCGCGCCCGACGGGACGCCGCCGCCGGACGCTCCCGAATGGATCTGGGGATATGACCACCCCTACCTGCACGGCGCCTTCGCGCCGACCAATGTCGAGTATGACGCCGATGACCTGGAGGTCGAGGGAGAAATCCCCGCCGATCTGTGCGGCGCCTATGTGATGAACGGCCCCTCGCAGCGCTTCGAGCCGGTCAACAGCAAGTATCATTATTACGACGGCGACGCGCAGTTCCGGGCGATCTATTTCCGGGACGGCAAGGCCAGCTTCCGCCAGAGATGGCTGCGCAACGGCGCGTTCGTGGTGGAGGAGAAGGCCGGCAAGGCGATCTGGCCGGGCATCGCCGGACCCTATGATTTCCGCCTGCCGGGCTCACCGATCAAGGATGTCTCCAACACCGACGTGATCTTCTACAACGGCAAATTGCTGTCGCTCTGGCACATGGCGGGCGACCCCTACAGCGTCGATCCGCTGACGCTGGAAACCCTCGGCCGCGAGAATCTGGGTGGAAGCCTGACGCACAGCATCTCGGCGCATTCCAAGACAGACCCGCATACCGGCAATCTGTTCTTCTTCAACTACCAGGACAAGCCGCCATACATGAGCTACGGCATGGCCGACGCCCAGGGCAATCTGAAGTTCGACATTCCGATCGACCTGGCGGGGCCGCGTTCGCCGCACGACATGGGCCTGACCGAGAATTACGCGATCCTGCACGACCTGCCCTTCTATCACGATGTCGACGTCCTCAAGCGGCATGGGCGCAGGGTGATGGGCTTCCACCGCGACCAGCCGGCGCGCTTCGGCCTGATCGACCGTTACGGGCGCAGCAGCAAGGTGCAGTGGTTCGAGGCCGAGCCTTGCTACATCCTGCATATCTCCAACAGCTGGGAAGAAGGCGAATGGGTTCACATGCTGGGTTGCCGGCAGGAAGACCCGATGCCCCAGAAGGACGGCCGCGACCACCATCTGGCGTCGATGATGGCCTATCGCCGACGCAGCCACGTCATGTATCGCTGGTCGTTCAACACGCGCACGGGCGAGACCCGCGAATCGATGATCGACGACGCCAATACCGAGTTCCCCACCGTCAATACCGCGATGCTCGGCCGCAAGACCCGCTACAGCTTCAACCAGATCATCCCGACGGCAAGCGAGGGTTCGCTGGAGGGCCGTTGCCAGACCTTCAACGGCATGATGCGCTACGACATGGAAACCGGGCAGACCCAGCGATACGACTATGGCGCGGGCGTCTATGGCTCGGAAGCGCCAGTGGCGGCCGCGCGCGGCTCAGGCACCGACGGGGCGGAGACCCGCTCCTACCCGGTCCTGTTCACCACCGACAGCAATGACTGGCGCTCCTACTGCCTGATTTTCGATGCGGCCGACATCACCCGACCCATCGCCCGGGTGAAGATTCCGCGCCGCATTTCCATCGGATTCCACACGACCTGGGTGGACGGCGACGAACTTTGGGCCGCCTGAGGCGCACTGAGCGACATTGCAAATCCCGACGTTCAACGCCAAACCTGTTGTCATGACTGTGCAAGCCATGACAACGGAAGGCGAAAAGCCGGCCCCGATAACCTCGCTGCGGCGGGCGCTGGCGGTGCTCGGCGATCCGTGGACCATGCTGATCCTGAAAGAAGCCTATAATGGCGTGCGCAGGTTCGGCGTCTTCCAGCGCAATCTCAACATCCCCAAGCAGACGCTGTCGCTGCGGCTCTCGGAACTCTGCCGGCAGCAAATGCTTTACCGGCAATATCTGAACGCCAATGCCGGGACGATCCTCTATTTCCCGACCGCCAAGACCTATGACCTGCAGGAGGCGATGTATTCGATCTGGCTGTGGCACCGGGCCAATCCCTCGCCCGTCGATCCGCTGCCCTTCGACCTGATCCACGTATCCTGCGGCAAGCTGCTCAGGGCCGCCTATTGCTGCACCCATTGCGGCGAGCCGGCGACCCGCGAAAGCGTGACGGCGCGGCCAACCCCCAGCGGGCAGCAGGAGGAAGCGCGCCAGCGGCTGGCCCGACGCAACGATGCCGCGATCACCGCGGCGCTTGAAAGCCCGAACACGCCGATCGCCGCCTCCCTGATCGGGGACATTCCCTGCAACGAGGTGCTCTATCGCCTGTTCCAGGGGCCGCAGCACCTGCTCGCGCTCGCGCGCGAACTGGAACTCGGCCAGGCGGTGCTGCGGGACCGGCTGAACAAGCTGATCGCGCTGGAACTGGTGCACGAGGAGAAGCAGGGCCGCCTGGCGGTGTTTTCGGTGCTGCCGAGGGCCGAGCATTTCTATCCCCTGCTACTCAGCCTCGCCGCCTGGGGCGACCGCTGGTGCAACGACAGCGAACCGCCGCCCGAGATCCGGATTCACGACTGCGGAAAGCTGCTGAAGGCGCGGTTTCGCTGCGCCGATTGCGGCGGATGGGCCGGGCGCGGCACGATCCGCTTCGAACCAAGGGCGCGGTCCGCATGACCGAGAACCGGCCGGACCCGCTGGCGCAATATGACGACGACCCGAAATTCGTCACGGCGCTGGCGCGCGGCCTTTCCATACTGGGCGCGTTCCGCAGGGCGAACACGACGCTGGGCAACCAGGCCTTAGCGGAGAAGACCGGGCTGCCCAAGGCGACGGTCTCGCGCCTCACCTACACGCTGTGCAAGCTCGGCTATCTGGTGCAGACCGATCCGGGAGGGGAATATCGCCTGACCACGGGCGTCATGACGCTCGGCTTCGGCGCGATCGCGGCGACCGGCCTGCACGAACGCGCCATGATCGAAATGACCGAGTTGTGCCGGGGCGACAACGCCAATGTCACGGCCGGGCTGGGCGAGCGACATCACCTTTCCATGGTCTATGTGGCGACCTACAAGCGCGAGGAGGCGCTGGCGCTCAGCTTCACGCTCGGCGGCAAGGTCCCGCTCTTCTCCTCGGCCCTGGGGCGGGCCTGCCTGATGGCGCTGAGCTCCGAGCGGCAGGAGGAACTTCTGGAGCAGGCGCGCTCCCTCGCGCCCGAAACGGTGCGCGGGCAATTGGACGGATGGCTGGAAAAGGCCCGCAGCGACTACGCCCGGTATGGCTTCTGCACGTCATTCGGCGAATGGCGCAAGGAGATCAACGGCATTGCCGCGCCGCTGCTCTTCAGCGACCCCCGGCGCAATCTGGCGCTCAATGTGGGCGGCTTCAATTTCTTCAATCCACCCGACGACCTGATCCACAAATATGGCGAACGGCTGCTGCTGGCCGCCTCGAACCTCAGTCTGCAACCCTGACCGTGACGAAAACCATGACCCTTAGCGATGCCGCCGCCGCGCGGTTCAAGACCGCCTACCCGTTCCAGGAACTTGTCGGCTTCCGCAAGACCGAATTCGGCGACGGCTTTTCCCGATTCGAGCTGCAACTGGCGCCGGAGCACATGAACCGCGCCGGCATTCCCCATGGCGGGGTCTATGCCTCGATGCTGGATTCGGCGCTGGGCAGCGCCGGCTGCTATATCGGCGAGGACAATGATTTTCGCGCGGCCGTAACGCTCAACCTGAACATTTCCTTCATCGCTGCCCCAAAGGGCAAGACCCTGTTCGCGCAAGCCCGCACCGTGGGCGGCGGGCGCAGCGTCTATTTCGCGGAAGGGGAAATCACGGACGAGAAAAACACGCTGATCGCGCGGGCGAGCGGAACATTCAAATATCTCTCGCCCCGGCAGGGATAGGCGACAGGTATAGCCGGCCCGCGCTATTCGTCCGCGCCCAGCGCCTCGCGTTCGGCCTCGCGGAACGGATGGGCCGGGTAGACCCCGACAATGCGCATGTCGCGCGAGAAGAAGCGCAGTTCCTCCAGCGCCCGGCGCACCGGCGCGTCTTCCGGATGCCCCTCGATGTCGGCGTAGAACTGCGTGGCGTAGAAGCTGCCGCCAAGCTGATAGCTCTCCAGCTTGGTCATGTTGACGCCATTGGTGGCGAATCCGCCCGTCGCCTTGTAGAGCGCGGCGGGGATGTTGCGCACCCGGAACACGAAGGTCGTCATCACCTTCGGGGTGGTGGCGTGATCGGCCCATGCCTCGGTCTTGGCGAGCACGATGAAGCGCGTGACGTTGTTCTCGGCGTCCTCGACATTTTCCATGGCTATGTCGAGGCCGTACAGCTCGGCGGCGAGCAGGGGCGCCAGCGCGGCCATGCTCGGGTCGCCCGCCTCGGCGACGATGCGCGCCGCGCCCGCCGTGTCGCCGGCCACGACCGGCTTCCAGCCATGCTTGCGAATGACGTTTCGGCACTGGCCGAGCGCGTGGATGTGGCTGTGCACGCTCCTGATGTCGGAAAGGCTCGCGCCCTTGACCTGCATGAGCTGAAAATGAATCGGCAAGAAATATTCATCGACAATGTGCAGCGGGGATTGCGGCAGCAGATGATGGATATCCGCAACCCGCCCCGCCAGCGTGTTCTCGATCGGGATCATGGCGAGGGCCGCCTTGCCGGTCTCCACCGCGTTGAACGCGTCCTCGAAGGTCGCGCACGGCAGCGGCTCCATGTCGGGATACATGTTGCGGCAGGCGGTGTCGGAATTGGCGCCCGGCTCGCCCTGAAATGCGATCAGTGGTTTCGTCGCGGTCATGCGAGGCTCTCTCCGCCCGCAAGCATGGCGCGGGCCTTCTCCAGATCATGCGGCGTATCGACCCCCAGCGGCACCGTGTCAACCAGGGCGACATCGATGCGCAGGCCGGCTTCGAGCGCGCGCAATTGCTCGAGACGCTCGCGCTTTTCGAGCGGCGACACCGGCAGGGAAACGAATCGCTGCAGCGCCTCGCGCCGATAGGAATAAAGACCGATGTGGTGATAGAGCGGCCCCTCGCCCCACGGCGCCGTGGCGCGGGTGAAATACAGCGCGCGCAGCAGGCCCGGCGCAAGGGGCGATCCTATTACCTTGACTACGTTCGGGTTTTCGCGCTCGTCCGGATCTCGTATCTCCGCCGCCAGGGTGGCGATATCCGCCTGCCCGTCGCGAACCGGCGCAAGGCTGGCGACGATCAGCGCGGGCTCGATGGTCGGCAAATCGCCCTGGACATTGACGATGTAGCGGGCGTTGCGATCCGGATCGATCGCCTCGAGCGCCTCCCAGATGCGATCGGAGCCCGACTGGTGATCGGCCCGCGTCATCACCGCCTCGCCGCCATGGGCGGTGACGGCGTCGGCCACGGCCTGCGTATCGGTTGCGACGACGACACGACCGATCTTCGCCTCGAGCGCGCGGCGCATGACCTGGACGATCATCGGCACGCCGGCAATCTCGGCGAGCGGCTTCCCCGGCAGACGGGTCGAGGCCATGCGGGCCGGAATGAGTACGAGAACCTGGGAGGCGGAAATCGGCGAGGCGGGTTCCCGGGAAACGGGCGTCGGGGAGGCGGGCATGGCGTACTGTTGCGTCGTTACTACAATCGTGTGGAAGGGCCAGCAGAATGGGCGACAATGGTCAACGCAAATGGCAGGTGTCAAAACGTCCCACTTGATCAACCCATACAGTCGTTGTAACGCAACCGCAAACCAATAGTGGGCGGCGGGGCTCTCCCACGAGAAACGGGCGCGAAGCGGTCCGTGCGGTTCGCATGCCGGGCGGGGCGCCGGCGGCGGATTTGGCATTGCCCGGGGAGACTGAACGATGGATTCAAACCAGTTTAACAAATTCGCAATGGCGGGACTGGGAACCGTGTTCGTGCTGTTCGGTGCGAGCATCTTGTCGGAGGCGATCTTCGAGCCCGAGGCGCCGGAAACCCCCGGCTACATCATCGCCGCGGCAGAATCGAGCGACGCGAAGTCCGACGAACCCTCCGGGCCGGAATACGCGCCCGTGGTGCCCCTGCTGGCATCGGCCGACGCCGCCGCCGGCGAAGCGGTCTTCAAGAAATGCGCCTCCTGCCACAGCGCGGAAAAGGGCGGCCCCAACAAGGTCGGCCCCGATCTCTACGGCGTTGTCGGTCGCCCGATCGCCAGCCATGAGGGCTTCTCCTATTCGGCTGCAATGAAGGCCTTCGGTGAAGGCAAGACCTGGACATTCGAGGAACTGAACGGCTTCCTGTGGAATCCCAGGAAGCACGTGCCCGGAACCGCGATGGGTTTCGCCGGCCTGAAGAATGTCGCCGACCGCGCCAATATCCTGGTCTGGCTGAACTCTGCGCGTTCGGACAATCCGCTCCCGATCACTGCCGAAGCACCCGCGGCGGCCCCGGCGGCGGCGGAAGCAGCCCCCGCAGAGGCGACGCCGGCAACGGACGCAGCGCCTGCAGCGGAAACGCCGGCAGCGGAGACGGCGCCTGCAACAGAGGCCCCGGCCGCAGAAACCCCGGCACAGCCGGCCGCCCAGTAAGCTTCAGGGAAGCGAGCTCGCGAGCCACCGCTTCTCGAAAATGGACATGGCGCAAGCGGTGCGCCATTTTGCCGCTACCCGCCGAATCGGCGCGGCCGGACATTCCTTTGCGGCATCGTATTGACGCTTTGTGCCGCTTAGTTGGGCCGGCGACATTGTCTCGCCCACACATTGGACTATCTTGACGGGCTGATTCCCACAGAGGAAGGCCCTGCATGATGCGATTTCCTGCGGCAAATCTCCCGGCCCGAATGATCCTGGCGCTTCTGGCCATGTGCATTGGCGGCGCGGCGCCGGTTTCCGCCGCGGAGGAGCCGGGACCCTGGCTGCATGGCGCGGCGCTGTTCGGCGAGTTGAAATACGGCCCGGACTTCAAGCATTACGACCATGTGGACCCGGACGCGCCAAAGGGCGGCGTCGACAACGAGATCGCCTATGGCGGCTATGATTCGTTCAATCCCTTCGTCGTGCGGGGCCGGCCCGCCGCCGGACTGACCTATTCGGGCGGCCTGATTTACGACACCCTGCTTGAGCAATCGGTCGACCAGCCCTCGGCTTCCTACGCGCTGGTCGCGGACGCGTTTCGCTATCCCGCCGATTTTTCATCGGCCACCTACCGCATCGATCCCAGGGCGCGCTTCCATGACGGAACGCCGATCACGCCGGACGACGTGATCTGGTCGCTGCAGACGCTGAAGGCCAACCATCCGCTCTACACGAGCTATTATCACAACGTCGTCAAGGCCGAGCAGACCGGCGAGCGGGAAGTCACCTTCACCTTCGACGTGAAGGGCAATCGCGAATTGCCGCTGATCATGGGAGATCTGCCGGTGCTGCCGCGCCATTGGTGGGAAGGCAAGGACGCGAACGGCAATCAGCGCAACATCGCCGAGCCCAGTTCCGAGCCGCCGCTCGGCTCCGGGCCGTACCGCATCGCCGAACATGATTCGGGCAAGAGCATCACTTGGGAACGCGTCAAGGATTACTGGGCGGCGGATCTTCCGGTACGCAAGGGCCGCTTCAATTTCGATCGCATCCACTACACCTATTTCCTCGACCAGAACGCGGTCTGGGAAGCGTTCAAGAAGGGCGGCTTTGCCGATACGAGGCGTGAGAACGTCTCGAAATACTGGGCGACCGAGTATGATTTCCCCGCGTTCCAGCGCGGCGACGTGCTGCGCAAGGAATTTCCCACCACCAGCCCCAAGCCTTTTCAGGGCTATTATTTCAACACCCGCAATCCGAAGTTCTCCGACTGGCGCGTGCGCAAGGCGCTGATGCTGCTGTTCGACTTCGAGAGCATGAACAAGACGCTGTTCTATGGCCTTTACACCCGCACCGATTCCTATTTCGAGGGCGGCGAACTGCAGGGCGGCCGTGAGAAGCCCGAAGG
>JAUIBM010000536.1 GCA_030428345.1 Alphaproteobacteria bacterium
TACCGGTACCATTCCTTCCAAGACGCTTCGCGAGACCGCGCTCAACCTTTCGGGATGGCGCGAGCGCGGTTTCTATGGCCGCTCCTACCGGGTCAAGCAGGACATCAGCGCCGAGGATCTGCGCAAACGGCTCGGCCTTACCCTGACGCATGAGATCGAGGTGCTGGAGCATCAGTTCGCCCGCAACCAGGTCGCCACTTTGCGCGGCGCGGCGCGGTTCATCGACCCGCACACCGTCGAGGTCGAGGGCGAGGAAGGCGAGACCTTCCATTTCTCCGCCGACCGTTTCCTGATCGCCGTCGGCACGGTCCCGTTTCGGCCGGACTACATCCCCTTCGACGGGAAATCGGTCTTCGACAGCGACGAGATCCTGGAACTGCCGGCCCTCCCGCGGTCGATGGCGGTCATTGGCGCCGGCGTCATCGGCGTCGAATACGCCACCATCTTCAACGCGCTGGATGTCCAGGTCACGCTGATCGAACCGCGAAACTCGATGCTGGATTTCGTCGACAAGGAGCTGATGGAGGATTTCACCTATCAGCTGCGCGACCGCGGCGTGGCGCTGCGCTTTGGCAAGAAGGTGCTCGGCGTGGAGCGGCCGGCCTCCGGCGGGGTGGAGGTCACGCTGGAAGGCGGACGCCGGATCCGATCGGAAATGCTGTTGTTCGCCGCCGGGCGGATGGGCGCGACGCATACGCTGAACATCGAGGCCTGCGGCCTTCAGGGCGACCATCGCGGCCGGCTGGGCGTCGATCCCGGCACCCTGCAGACCAGCGTGCCGCATATCTACGCCGCCGGCGACGTGATCGGCTTTCCCAGCCTTGCCTCCACCTCGATGGAGCAGGGCAGGATCGCCGCCTGCCATGCGCTCGGCGTCGCGGCGCACCAGCCGCCGGAATTCTTTCCCTATGGCATCTACGCGGTGCCCGAGATTTCCACCGTCGGGATGAGCGAGGAAGAGGTGATCGAGCGCGGCATTCCCTATGAGAGCGGCATCGCCCGGTTCCGCGAGACATCGCGCGGGCACATCATGGGCCTCGACAAGGGGCTGCTGAAGATGCTGTTTTCGCTGAAGACCCGCCGGCTGCTCGGGTGCCACATCGTCGGCGAGGGCGCGACCGAACTGATCCATATCGGCCAGGCGGTGCTGAACCTGAAGGGAACGCTCGACTATTTCGTCGAGAACACCTTCAATTACCCAACCCTTGCGGAAGCCTACAAGATCGCGGCGCTGGACGCCTGGAACCGAATGGGTGCGGGGGTTCCGCCACAGGCGCGGGCTGAGATTGCGGCCGAGCAGGCCCCGGCGGCGCAGTAATCGGGGGCTGGCCTGCTAGTGCGCACAAACGGCGACGAGCCGACCGCATTCAAGCGGCCGGCTCGTATGCATTGCTGCCGTCAGGCTTACATGGTGGGCAGGATGACCTTGTCGATCACATGGATCACGCCGTTGTCGGCGGCGATGTCGGCGGTCACCACCTTGGCGTCGTTGACCATCGCGCCGTTCTTCAGGTCGATCGTCACTTCTCCGCCCTCGACGGTCTTGGCCATCATGCCGTCCTTGAGATCGGTGGACATCACCTTGCCCGGGACGACGTGATAGGTGAGGACCTTGACCAGCTTGTCCTTGTTCTCCGGCTTGAGGAGGTCTTCCACCGTGCCGGCAGGCAGGGCGGCGAAGGCTTCGTCAGTCGGCGCGAACACGGTGAACGGTCCGGGGCTCTTCAGCGTGTCGACCAGTCCGGCCGCGGTGACGGCGGCGACGAGCGTCTTGAACGATCCGGCGGAGACCGCGGTGTCGACGATGTCCGCCGCCTTTGCGGAACCCGCCATGGCGATTGCGAAGAGCGATACGGCTGCAAACTTCATGAACTTCATGGATAACTCCCTCGTTTGACGCAGGCTCTTTCTGCGAACCTGTACCCGGCTTTACGGGAGGCCCGGCGAGCGGGATCACGAGGAACGCCCCTGAGGCGATCACATTAGTTTTGGCGAAATTTGATGGTTTCGGGTGATCCGGCAAGGCCGGAAAAACGTGCGCGGCGCCCTTGTCGTGTGTGACGCCGCGCAACGTCGTTGCGTCTGGCTCGCGTGGACTTCGTGGCGATGGCGTTCACAGAAGGAACTGCATCAGCACGACGCCCGCGATCGCCATGATCAATGCGACCCGCAGATCGGTACGGGTCAATGGCCGCGAGAGAAGCGGCAGCTGCTCATTATCGTAGAGATACCGGTCCATAGCCGTTCTTCCTGTTCTCGGCCCCTTGAGAACAGAAGATTGGGTGGCCATTACCTAACGGCAGTGTGAAGCGTCACACCATGGTGGAGCGCCGGTTGGCGGGGCTTCTTGCCGCCAAGGTCAGCAGGGGAATCCAGAAAACAAAGGCGCCGCTTGCCTGCGGCGCCTTGTCGGGATCGAAAACAGCGCGGACCGGATCAGACGTTCTGCCCCGGCCTGGAGCCGTGGAAGCGAGGCTTCATCAGCGAGATCGCCTTGGTCATCACGCGCACCTGCAGGGCAGGGTTCTTCTCGATATTGAAATGGTTGATCTCGCCCGACTGCGACATGTCGACATTGTCGAGCTGTCCGGTAAAGCCGGGTCCGGCCACCACAACATTGGCGTCAAGGCCCTTGCGGCCATTGGGCAGGTAGAAATTGATAACCTCGTCCACTTTCGGACCAGGCTCGGTGGTGATGGTCGGGTCGAAGGCGGCGACATAGGCGACCTCGATGCCGCGATCACCCAGATAACGCGCCATCTGCACGCAGGCATTGCCGCCCAGCGAGTGGCCCATGATGATGATCGGATAGGAAACCTGGCCCTTGGCG
>JAUIBM010000537.1 GCA_030428345.1 Alphaproteobacteria bacterium
GCTCGGACTGGCCGGCGATCACGCCCGATCGCTGGCTCGCCGATTTCGAGAAAATCGCCATCCGCGAGGAAGTGAGACCGCTCATCCTGAAGGAGAACGGCCGCAAGCTGCTGGGCATGTGAGCGACGCGCGGGCGGCGGCTCAGGCCGTCGCCCGCCGGCTATCGGCCGAGGCGAATACCGACGACCGCCCCCGCGACAAGCCCGACAAGCCCGCCGACCAGGATCCAGGACGCGACCACATATCCGGCAAAGCCCTCGAAGCGGCTGGTCCCGACCAGATGCGTGTAGCCAAGGCCGCCGAGCAGGCCCGCCCCGACGCCGATCACGACGCCTGCGACGGCGCCGAGCAATCCGAACCCGATCCTTCGAACGACCGACATTCAGCACACTCCGTTTGCGGTGGTTTCAGCCACGCCGCGCATCAATCCGCCTCGCCAATGGTGAGCGCAATCTCGCCAAGCCCGTCAATGCCGCCCGTGATCTTGTCTCCGGCGACGACAGGGCCCACGCCGGCGGGCGTTCCTGTCATGATCAGGTCGCCCGGCTGGAGGTGGTAGAACCCGGAAAGGTGGCTGATGATCTCGTCGATCTTCCACACCAGATCGGAGAGATGCGCATCCTGTCTGGTGACGCTGTTCACCGAGAGATGGATACGCTGTGGGCCGATTTCCCCGACCTCCCCGGCCTTGACGATGTCGCCCACAATGGCGGACCGCTCGAAATTCTTGCCGAGGTCCCATGGCCGCTGCTTGGCGCGCTCGGAAAGCTGGAGATCGCGCCGGGTCATGTCGAGGCCGCAGGCATAGCCATAGACCGCAGCGGCGGCTGCTTCCCGGTCCGCCTTGAACGCCGGCGCGCCGATGGCGACGACCAGTTCCATTTCGTAGTGGAAATTGTCGGTTCCCGGCGGATAGGGGATCGTCTCGCCCGAGGGCTCCAGCGCCGTCGCCGATTTCATGAAGTAGAACGGCTTTTCCCGGTCGACCTCATACCCCATCTCTGCGGCGTGTTCGGCGTAATTGCGCCCGACGCAGAAGATGCGCTGCACGCCATAGCGCGCGACTTCTCCCTTCACGGCCAGCGACCGGATTTCGGGAACAGGGAAAAGATAGTCGCTCATCGGGCGCACTCCTGGCGGTGAAGATCATTGCGCGGCGGGGACGGGCCGCGCAGGCACGAGGGGGCCACATGGCGCCCCGCCCACTGCGATTGCAGGGATGGGGATTCCTAGACGCAACGCGGGCAGCTCACAAGATCGCGATCCCGCTGGACGCACGGTTCCCGTGCGATTTGCCATTGGACATGCCGCACAAAAAACCCCGGCGCGAGGCCGGGGTCCATTGGGTGAATGGTCTTCCGCGATGCAGCGGCAATCATTCGCAGACGCGAACACGCGACCAGTGATAGCCGTAATTGCCCCATACCCGCACTTTCTTGTAGTAGCAGCGCGGCTTGTAGTGGCGGTAGCCATAGCCGTTATGGTCGCCGCCGAAATTGCCGTATCCGCCGCCGCGATATCCGCCATATCCGCCGCCGTAGCCACCGCCGTAACCGTTGACGTCCTGGAATACGATCGTGCTTGCTGCAGATGCAGTCGCCGGTCCGGCAACCGAAACACTCGCGAGGATGCCGAGGGAAAGCGCGCACGCAATCAATTTGCGAATCATGATGTTTCTCCTTCTGGTATCGGGCTCGAACCGCCCGAAATTGTCTGGAAGTTTTCGCTAAGCCCCTGCAATCTTCTGGCCAGCGTCGCCATTCGCGACTCTAGCACGAAAGCCCTTCGTCCAGTTACGTAAAGTAAGATTTATCAGGCGGCGGCGCCCTTTCAATCCGGATATTGCTTCAATTCTGCGCGAGAAGAGGGTCGATCCCCCGCGCAGTTTGCGTCTTCGAATGCCGCTCGCGCCGACGCGCCGCTATTGCGCCGGCGGCTCCCACTTGCTCAGGGGCCGGTCATAGAAGGCGTAATCGAGGAAGCAGAAATCCTTCCCGGTCTTGCTGTTTGCCCAGCAACTGAATTCGCAGCGATAGTTCGACCTGAAGGTCGCCGCCTTACAGATGGCCGGACCATGCCCCTTGTCCGCCTCCCCGAAGGCGATCTCCGTCGGCACGCCATTGATCGCGTCGGTCCCGAATTCGGTGTCGATCGTACCGTCGGTGACAACCACGGTCTTTCCGCCCGACGGCCAGACAAAATTCGTGATGGTGCGCGCCGACAGATCCTCTGCCGCTGTGCGGATGCCGTCCGCCTGGCTGTGCATGTTCGTCTTCGCGTTCATGGCGGTCGCCAGCTTCATTTCGATCGTCTGGCGCCACGCGCTTGCCGATGTCGCCGCCAAGGCCGCTGCGCCGATCGGAGCGGGGTTCACCGCGCTGTGCCTGCTGACCGGGTCGATCTGGGGCTATCCGATCTGGGGCACATGGTGGGAATGGGACGGTCGCATGACGTCTGTCCTGATCCTGTTCTTCATTTACCTGGGCTACATCGCCGTCTGGAACGCGATGGAGACGCCGCAGAAGGCGGCACGAGCGGCGGCGATTGTCTGCCTTGTCGGGGCGATCAACCTGCCGATCATCCACTTCTCGGTCGAATGGTGGAACACGCTCCACCAGACCCGCACTTTCTTCACCGGCGACGACGCTGCGACCTATGGCTTCAAGATTCCAATGTATGTCGTTGCGCTTGGCTATCTCAGCCTGTTCGGCGGCCTCACCCTGTTCAACATGCGTTCGGAGGTGATGATGACCCGCGCCGAAATGCTGCTGCAGCGCAAGCTGGCCGGAGCCGCCTGAGCCGATGCCCGAGTTTGATAAATACGCCCCCT
>JAUIBM010000538.1 GCA_030428345.1 Alphaproteobacteria bacterium
CGGCGTGGTCGATCCTGAATGCGGAATGGCCATACCAGGTGATCTTCATCATTCTTCTCCATTTTGGCGTCATACGCGCCGCCCAACGGTTCCTGGAAGCAGGGCGCCATGTCGGGAGGCGAGCGGGCGAAGGGAAACAATCGATCCCGCAATAATAGAGCCGTCGAAGCAGGCGGCAAGCGGGGTAAGGCGATGAGCGCCGACATCGTCGAGATCGAGGAGATGAAGCGACGTCACTCCGGGTCGGGCCGACTGTTCGGACTAGACCTTGGAACCAAGACCATCGGCATCGCGGTTAGCGATGGCGGGCTGTATGTCGCCTCGCCCATGCAAACCATCCGGCGCGCGAAATTCACCCGCGACGCGCAGGAGCTTGCCGAACTTGTCCGGCGCGAAGGTGTTTTCGGACTGATCGTCGGCCTGCCTCTCAACATGGACGGCAGCGAGGGTCCGCGCGCCCAGGCGACGCGGGCCTTCGTTCGCAATCTCGCGACTCACCTGCCGATTCCCGTGGCCTATTGGGACGAGCGTCTTTCGACGGTGGCGGCCGAGCGCGCCATGCTGGAGGCGGACATGTCGCGCGCCAAGCGCGCGGCGCATATCGACGCGGCCGCTGCGGCCTTCATTCTGCAGGGAGCGTTGGACCGGATGCGCCGTCTGGGCTGAAACCGCCCTGCCCGGCAGCACGGCTGCGATCGCCCGGCAACGCGACATGGCGCCTGACGAGATCGATGGCCTGCGGCAGCCAGCGGGCGCGCCAGCGGAACGCCGCGATCATGGCGATGATGCCGGAATCGAAAAGGCAGGCCCAGGCAACCATCGCAGGCACGTCCTGTGGCGGAACGCCCAGCGTGTTTCCATAGATCGTGAATACGACATCATGCAGGCGGCGCGAGAAGAATAGCGTCCCGAACGAGATGTCGTAGGCGCTCAGTCCGAACCAGGTCCAGAAGAGGACCAGCGGCACCGCCCACAAGATCAGTAGAATTCGCATGACACCCCACAATCTGCAGGGATGATGGATTCCCCCGCCGCCGAGCGCAACGTTTACTACTCGTTAAGGTTAACGACGGCGGCAGCCGTCGCACCGTACGCCAATCCGGTCCCAATCCGATTGCGCCCGCCGCGGCCGCGGTGATAACCAGTGCCCGTCCCCCTGCCGGATCGGCCCTCGCCGATTGCGCCCCGATCACAGGCGTCATTTCGAATGTTCGCAATCCTTGAAAGCCTGTTGCCCATTTTCCTGCTGATCGCGCTGGGATGGGGAATCAACCGGACCGGCCTGGTGACCGCGCCCGGCTGGGGCGGAATCGAGCGGCTTTCCTATTTCGTATTCTTTCCCGCGCTGCTGGTCACGACGCTGGCGCGCGCCGACTTCGCCTCGCTGAACGCGGGCGGCGTCACCTTGGGTTTCCTGACCGGATTCGGTCTCCTGCTCGCAGGGATGCTGGCGCTGCGAAAACCGCTGCAAAGGCTTCTAGCGCTGACGCCGGCTTCCTACTCCAGCCTGTATCAGACCTCGACCCGGTGGAACGCCTTCATCATTCTGGCGGTTGTGGAGAAGACCTTTCCGCCGGACGCGCTGGCGCTCGTTGCGATCGGCATCGGCATTCTGGTCATTCCCATCAACATCGTGAACATCGCCGTCGTGGCGGCGCTAGGCGAACGCGCCGGTCCCGGCCCGGCGCTGCTGCGCCAGATCGCGACAAATCCGCTGATCCTCGGCGTTCTTGCGGGTCTGGCGATCAAGCTTTCGGGCATCACGATCTATGCTCCCCTGGGGGTGGCGCTCGACCTGATCGCACGGATTTCGCTGCCGATGGGCCTGCTGATCGTCGGGGCGGGCCTGAAGGTGCAGATGCCTCGCGAGGCGCTTGCCGGGGTCGCGGCGGGAACCGCGATCAAGCTTCTCGCCATGCCGATCATCCTCGCCGGCGCGGCGTATTGCTTTGGCGTGCGAGGGCAGGATCTGATCGTGATCGCGCTTTGCGGGGCTGGTCCTTCCGCCATGAACGGCTATCTGCTGGCGCGGGAAATGGGCGGCGACGCCCCGCTCTATGCAGCGATCGTGACGCTGCAGACGGTGCTTTCCCTGTTTTCCCTGGCCTTCGTTCTTACGGCCGGGAGCTATTTCGCCGGATAGAGCGTGTCGACGATCGCGCGAGCGTCATAGCGGTTGTCGAGCATGCCATAGGTCGAGCGCCACAACCCGCCTAGGCGGGTCTCGATGAAGGCATCGGCGATCTGGCCGGTATTCAGCCGGCGCAGTTCCGCACCTGCCGCCGTCAGCGCCAATTGTTCGGTCAGGATGCGCGCCGCGCCCGGATCGTCGACCGCCATCGAAGCGGCGGTCCGTATGACGTCTACCGTCTTGGCCGCGCTCGACCCGCCGAGATCGGCCTCAAGCCGCTCCAGGACAGCTTCAAGCGTGTCCCCGCCCCGGCCGATAACGCGCATGACGTCGAGGCACATGACATTGCCCGACCCTTCCCAGATCGCGTTGACCGGCGCATCGCGGAACTGGCGGGCGATGTTGCCCTCCTCGATATAGCCATTTCCGCCGAGGCACTCCATCGCCTCGCCGATGACCGGGCTCGCCGATTTGCAGACCCAGTATTTGATCACAGGTGTCATCAGGCGCGCATAGGCCGAATCGCTGCTGTCGGAGGAGGCGCGATCGAAGGAACCCGCCAGGCGGAAAGCCAGCGCCTGCGCCGCCGCGGTCTCCAGCGCCAGATCGGCCAGCACCCGAATCATCAGCGGCTGGTCGATCAACCGCTTCTGAAACGCTGTCCGGTGCGTGCACCAGTGATGTGCCT
>JAUIBM010000539.1 GCA_030428345.1 Alphaproteobacteria bacterium
TGCGAGATGGCTGGCGACTTGGCCCGTGTGAACGGCGCTCCGACGCCGCCAAGCGATCCGTAGCCATAGCCGACGCCGCCGCCGGGCAATCCGATCTGGCCGATCATCGCGGCAAGACCCAGCGCCGCCCAGAAAGGCTGTTCGCCGTGGTGGGAGCGCTGCAGGCTCCAACTCACGGTCAGCATCGAGCGGGTGTCGACCAGCGTACGAGCCAGGGCAGCGATCCTGTCGCGGTCGAGGCCGCAGATCCCTGCCGCCCAGGCGGCATCCTTGACCTCGCCGTCGCTGCTGCCGTCCAGATAGGCGATCAGCCGGCCTGAACCGCTGGTGCAGCGCTCGAGAAAGGCCGCGTCATGCCGCCCGGCCGTCAGGATCTCGCCGGCCAGACCCAGCATCAGCGCGGTATCGGTGTTGGGCCGGACCGGCCACCATTCGGCGTCGACCCATTCGGGAAGATCGTCTTTCAGCGGCGAGACCAGAACCACCTTCACGCCGCGATCGGCGAGCTTCCGCAGATGGGTCTCCAGAGCGTGGCTGCCAATGCCGCCCGCTTCGGTCTGCGCGGTGCGCGGCGACATCGCGCCGAAGACGACCAGCGTCTCGGTGTGCTCGGCGATGGTGTCGAGCGTGTTCGCCAGGCCGGTGCAGGCCGATTCATCGCCCAGCGTATGGCGCAGGATCACCGGGCCGGCCGCAATCGAATAGGTGTCGACATGACCGGTATAGCCGCCGACAAGGTTGAGCATGCGCTTGAGCAGCGAGGACGCATGGTGGAAACGGCCGCAATTCGTCCAGCCATAGGAGCCGGCGAAAATCGAGGCGTTGCCATGCGTTTCGCTGACGCGGCGGATTTCTCCGGCGACAAGGCTTGTGACCTCGTCCCAGCTGACTGGCACGAATTTCTCGCTGCCACGGCCCTTGCGGTCGCTGTTCTCGCGCTCTTCCAGCCAGCCCGAGCGAACCATGGGCCGCAGGACCCGTCGTTCGGGCTTCGCCCATTCGGTGATCGACTGAATGATCGGGGAGGGCGCGGGATCGTGTTCGAACGGTTCGACGCCGATGATGCGACCGTCCTCGACGAGGATCGTGTAAGCGCCCCAATGGCTGCAATGCGGTACGCGTTTGATGGCGCTCATCGTTCGGTTCTCCGGAAGATCAAATCAGTGCTTCGATGAGGAACGGCCCCGGCCTTGAGCAGGCGGAACGCAGCAGATCGGCAAATCTCTCGGCCGTGTCGGCTCGGGCGCCCTCGACGCCCATTCCCTTCGCAAGGCTTATCCAATCAAGCTCGGGGTTGTCGAGATTGAGCATGCGGCTGGCGTTCACGCCCGGCGCTCCGGCGCCGACATTCTTCAACTCGCCCAGCAGGATCTGGTAGCGCCGGTTGGAGAAGATGATCGTGACGACGTCCAGGTTCTCGCGGGCCTGGGTCCACAGGCCCTGGAGCGTGTACATGCCGCTGCCATCGGCCTGCAGGGTGATGACCTTGCGGCCGGGGCACGCGACAGCCGCACCTGTCGCCAGCGGAATCCCCATACCGATGGCGCCGCCGGTAAGCTGCAGAAAGTCATGCGACTCCGCCCCATGCGTCGTGTTGAAGAAGTCGCGGCCCGAGGAGACGGATTCGTCGCAGACGATCGAATTGGCCGGCATGAAATGGGCGATGGCGATGGCGATCGCCTCGGGCGTCAACCTGCCGCCCGGCATTTCGGGGCTCTGACGTTGCAACAGGGCTGAAGCGACGCCCGCGATGCCGACTTCATCGCCCAGCGCGTCGATAGCGGCGACCATGTCCTCGCCGGGCGCGACCAGATCGAACCTGGCGCAGCCGTCCGGGAGCATGTCGCTTGGCATGCCGGGATAGGCAAAGAAGCCGACGGGCGACTTGGCCCCGATCAGGATGACCTGCTCGGTCTGCGCGAAGCATTCCACCGCCTTTCCCACCATATAGGGCGCGCGCTCGATCGCAATGCGGCCCGCGCCGCGCTGCATGCGGCCGTTCGACTGCTGCGCGATCAGGCGCGCGCCGGTCCTGATCGCGATGCGGTTGAGAATTTCCAGTTGCCGCTCGCGCAGCGCCAGTCCGGAAACGAGGATTGTCGTCTCCTTGCCTGAGCGCAGGGCCTTGGCCGCCTGCTTGATACGCTCCGGGTCCGTGGTCTGCAGCGTCGCGGGTTTGACAGGCGCAGAGGCGGAAATGCTGGTTTCATTCCACGCCGCGTCCGCGTGCAGGATCAGGGTCGCGATGCTTCCCGGGCTGGTGCGCGCGGCGCGTATCGCCTCCTCCGTGCGGACCCCGACCAGGTCGGATTTGTCGGCGCGGCCGACCCAATGCGACATCGGCCAGGCGAGAGAATCGATGTCGGAGGTGAGCGGCGCGTCATGCTCAAGGTGATAGGTCGCGTGGTCGCCGACAATATTGACGATGGGTGAGCGGGCGCGGCGCGCATTGTGCAGATTGGCGAGGCCATTGGCGAGACCCGGACCGAGATGCAGCAGCGTTGCCGCGGGCTTGTCCGCCATGCGCGCATAGCCGTCCGCGGCGCCGGTGACGACGCCCTCGAACAGGCCCAGCACGCAGCGCATTTTCGGCTGGCGGTCGAGCGCCGCGACGAAATGCATTTCCGAAGTGCCCGGATTGGCGAAACAGACATCAATGTCGTTGGCAAGGAGGGTCTCGCAGAGGAGATCGGCGCCGTTCATGTGTCCTGGCCTTTCATAAGATTGCCTGCCCGCTCGCCCAATTGCGAAATCTCGGCCCAAAGCGGAGAGACGCGGGCAAGCAGGCCCTCGAAGATCGCATATTTTGCCGCGGAATA
>JAUIBM010000540.1 GCA_030428345.1 Alphaproteobacteria bacterium
CGGTCTGGCTGGCGCAGTCGACAAGCGGCGCAAGCCAGTTCTCCGCGACGTGCACGTCGTGATCGACGAAGGCGAGGTATCTGGAGGTTGTCTTCGCCAGCGCTGCATTGCGCGCTTCGTTCGGCGTGACGTAGTGCGCAAACACGATCAACTGGCCGCCGACGTTTTCAACGCGCCCGCGGATGGCGTCGACGATTTCGGCCGGATATCCCGCCACCACGACGATGAGATGATAGGGCGGTGGAGTCAGCGCGATCAGGCGGTCCAGGCATCCCAATGTCTGGGAAACCGTCTCCCGCGGTACGAATGCAACGGTTACATCACCCGTCTCTGACAATGAACCTCCATCCCTCGCCAATTTCCGGATCGAGTGGCGGGATTTTAGAACAAGAACCAGCGATTTGCCACGGGTTCCGGGAGACGGTCGGAAATGCCCCGGCTTCGGCGTCGGCATCGAGACGTTCGGAACGCCCGTTGTGGCTGCGCGCCGCCGTTTTCGACGACATTCATTCGTTCAGAGCCAAGAGCCGGCGCGCCATCGCCGCCGAACCGGAAGCCCCCGCCATTCTCGCCAGGCGGGGAGGGACGTGGCAGGTGTCGAATGTGCGGAAACCGATATTCAGGAAACGGTGCCGGGGGTAATGCGCGGGTGGTCGTCCCTGACGATTGTGTCGGTTGGCCAGGGGGCATGGATTACGCGCCGCACCGACTCTCGTTCATTGGCCGCGTGATGGATGCGATTCCTCACGACGGCATCCTGCCGTATTCTTGCCCTGATACGATGAGGCGCCATCTCCTTCTTGAAGGTCCGTTTCGTTCGCAAGGAACCATTGCTGAAGGAATGCCGCCAATATCACTCTCGCAAAGCCCTCGCCAAAGCCAGGACGAAAAATCCGAACGCCCAGATCACGGGAACCAGTACGACGGAAACGACGACGGCGGCTTCCCTGCCGCCATCCTTGGTGATGGAAACGGAGCCGGGATTTGCAGCGTTGAAATACACGTGGAAGCGTCGTCCGGTAGGCCATTCCTGCTTGGCGGCTGCAGTGACTTCGAAGACCGGGTCACGAAACACCTCCAGCTTCTTGTATTCGTATTGCTGACCGGATGCTTCGTAGCGAATGTCAGCCATCAAGGACCATTGCGGCGTGCCGGGCCGCGTACTTTGGATTTCGGTTGACACGATGGTAGCCAGCACAGGCTCCCAGTTGGAGGGATAAAGTGTGGCAGTGAGCATCCCCACAGCACACATGCTCGCGAAAATCGCCAATGTGATCAACGCTGGACGCATTCGCACCCTTCACTTTCCATCTTCTTCGCTGCAGCAATGCCTGTGCTTCGAGCGCCAACAGCCTAACATCGGCATCATCACGTCTCAAAGCATCGAAACCAGCGACCGGGACCGATCGTCTTGCGTGGGAAACGCGCGAAAAATGACACTTCGCCCTTCAATTCACTGGCAGATTTGCCTGCGTGCGGGGGAGGCAGAAGCTTCCGCCTCGCCAATCGAAGATGTGGCCTTGCAGCCTGAAGGCTCAGCGATCGGAATAGTTGGAGCTCGCGCCCATTCCGCGTAGAATTTCGATCGTGGGCTATATTACTTCATTATTCGCGCGAAAGGTGGTCGCTGCGGCAGGCACGCAAGTCGATGCGGTCGCCTTGCTTGCATCGGTCGGTCTCGATGCGGGAGGGCATTGGGATCCCAAGGCAATGCTTCCCGCCGAAAGCTATTACGGCCTGCTGGAACGCATCGCCTCGCAGACGGACGCGACCGATCTGCCAATATGCGTCGGTGCGTCCATGCGGCTCGACGAATACGGCGCGCTGGGATTGGCGTTCAAGGCGGCGACTACCCTTGGCGGATCTTTTCAACGGGTGGAGCGCTATGCCAGGCTCTGGACTGGCGTCGTGGAGTACGAACTGCGCGCGGAACCGCGCGGCATGCTGTTCATCCTGCACCGGTCCGGCTATCGGCGGTTGGGCCTTCGGCTGTCGAACGAGGCGACGCTGGCGAGCGCCGTGTCGATAGCAAGGCAGGTCTGCCCGGTGCCCGTCGCGCCCCTGGAGGTGCTGGTCCAGCACCCGGCCCCCAGGTCCACTGCCTCGCACGCCGACTATTTCGGCTGTCCCATTCGGTTCGGCGCGGATCTCGATGCACTCCTGTTCTCGCCGGAAACGTTGGCGCAGCCGAATATCCTTGGCGACGAGGGGATTTCTCGTTACCTGATCTCACATCTGGATGCCGAGCTGGCAGAGATTGCCGAGGAGGCCCCGCTGGTCGCCCGCGCCAGGGATACGATCGCGCAGGCGCTCAGCGAGGGCATGCCCAGAATGGCGGATATCGCGCGCGAACTCGGCCTGAGTGCGCGCTCGTTTCATCGGCGTCTTTCGGAACATGGGATGAGCTTCCAGACCCTGACAGAGGCCACCCGTCGCGATCTGGCCGAGGGGCTCTTGCGAGACGAAAGCCATTCCCTCGCCGAGATCGCGTTCCTGACGGGATTCTCCGAACAGAGCTCGTTCACACGCGCTTTCAAACGCTGGGTTGGTATGACGCCGGCGAGTTACCGCAAGGGTCAAATGAGCCGTTGACGCCGGATTGGCGACGGCGGTCAAAACGGTGGCAGGGCCGGTCAATACCGCGTCGTGCCCCTTCCGCTACCCCTTGGCCGTCACTTCGAGCCAAGGAGCAGGCCCCATGCAATCGAAACCCATCCTCGTCATCGGCGCCAATGGCAAGACCGGAAGACGCGTCGCTACCAGCCTCGAAGCCAACGGTCACGCCGTGCGCCGCGGCTCGCGCAGCTCCGCCACG
>JAUIBM010000541.1 GCA_030428345.1 Alphaproteobacteria bacterium
AAGCAGCGACGCGATCGTGAAGCCGAAGCCGCCGGCCACGAGCGCTCGCGCGATCTCCGCCGAGCGGGTCGAATGGGCAATGGTCGGCGACAGTCCCTGGCTTTCGAACAGCGAGATGAAATATTCGCGCGCGCGTGGCAGGTCGAGCATGATCATCGGCCGGACCGCAAGCTCCGCAAGCGAAACGCTGTCGCCAACTGCCAGCGGGTCCTCGGAGGGAATCACAGCATGCGGCGGCGCCTCGAATAGAGGCTCGAAACAGTGCTGGCCCGGCATGGTGGTGTCGTATGTCAAGGCGATGTCCGCATCGCCATTGTCGAGAAACTCGATGATGGTGCGCATATCCCCTTCGAGCAGCTTGATCGAAATGTTGGGATACAACCGGATGAAATCCCGCAACAGGCGCGGCAGCACCTGGGGAGCGGAGGTCGCATAGCAGGCGATGCGCAAGGTGCCGGTCTTCTGGCCCCCGATCGAACGCATGTCGCCGTCGAAGTGACGCGCCGTATCCATCATGGAACGAATAAGATGGATCGCCTCCTCGCCCGAAGGAGTCGTGATGATCCCCTTGGCCGGAATGCGGATGAACAGTTCGTAGCCGAGTTCCTCTTCGAACTTGTCGATCGCAGCGGTGATTGAAGATTGGGAAATGTTCAGTTCCAGCGCAGCGTTGGCAATCGAGCCGGTACGCGCCGCAGCCTCGATGTAACGCAATTGCTTGAGCGTGAATCCGAACATGGCGAGGCGAACCCTTCCACTAAATTTTGGAGGTTATTCGCCAGTTAAAACCATTTTTCCTGCCAATCAAAGGCGTCTACCTATAGCCGTATCAACACTAGGGAGACCCCCCATGACCGAGACCGTCGTATATCGGGCGAGGAAGATCGTCACGCTGGATCCCAACCTCCCAACCGCGACGCATGTCGCAGTGCGCGACGGGCGCATTCTGGCCGTCGGCGGCGCCGACTGCGCCGAGCCTTGGGGCGACTTCGTCACGGACGACCGCTTTGCCGGGAACGTCCTTGTGCCCGGTTTCGTCGAGGGGCATTCGCACATGATGGCGGGCGCCATGTGGGCGTTCACCTATGCCGGCTACCAGGACCGCATCGACCCGGAAGGCAAGGTGTGGCCTGGCCTGACCGATATCGACGCGGTGATTGCCGGATTGAAGTCGGCGGTCGCGAATCTCGCTCCCGGCGAACCGCTGATCGCATGGGGATTCGACCCGATTTTCCTACCGACGGACCGGCTCAACAAGACACATCTCGACGCGGTCGCGACCGATCGCCCGGTCGCGGTGATGCACTCAAATTTCCACCTTCTGACGGTGAATTCGAAGGCGCTGGAAATGGCCGGCTACACCCGCGAGACCAATGCGGAGGGCGTCGCCAAGGGCCCGGACGGCGAGCCCAATGGCGAATTGCAGGAGATGGCGGCGATGTTCCCGCTGATGCGGCGCCTGAAGATCGATTTCCGGGCGCTGGCGCGAACCGAAAAGGCAATGCTGGGCTTCGCCAGGACCGCCATGCGCGTCGGCGTCACGACCGCCACCGATCTTTTCAACGAACTCCCGGAAGAAGACGTCGCCGCCCTGCTGAAGGTGACAGCGGCGGACGATTTCCCGCTTCGCATCCTGCCGGCGCTGAACGGCGTCACGCAGATCGGCTCGGCGGTTTCAGAGCGCATGGCCGAACTGGCTCCGCGCTCCATCGACAAGCTCCGCTTCAAGATCGTGAAGGTGATGGCGGACGGCTCGATCCAGGGCTACACCGCGCGCCTCAAATGGCCGGGCTACATTACCGGCCACCCCAATGGCATCTGGAACATGCCGCCGGCGCAGCTGGCCGCGCAGATCGAGGGGCTGCACGCCGCCGGCGTCCACATGCACATCCACGTCAATGGCGATGAAGCCTCGGAAGTGGCGCTCGACGCGATCGAGGCGGCGGTGAAGAAGCACCCGCGCGGCGACCACCGGCACACGCTGCAGCATTGCCAGATGGCGGATGAGGCGCAGTTCAGGCGCATGGCGGCGCTGGGATTATGCGTCAACTTGTTCGCCAACCATGTCTGGTATTTCGGTGACCAGCATCACGACCTGACCATGGGTCCGGACCGCGCCAACCGGATCGACGCCTGCCGCTCGGCGCTGGATGCGGGCGTGCCGCTCGCCATCCATTCCGATGCGCCCGTCACGCCCATGGGCCCGCTGCATGTCGCCTGGTGCGCCGTCAACCGCGTGACGCCGTCCGGCCGGGTGCTCGGCGCTCACCAGCGCATCAGCGTGCAGGAGGCATTGCGGGCGATCACGCTGGGCCCGGCCTACACGCTCGGCATGGATGACGAGATCGGCTCGATCGAATGCGGGAAGAAGGCGGATTTCGCAGTGCTCGGCGAAGATCCGGGAAGCGTCGATCCGATGGCGCTGAAGGATATTCCCGTGCTTGGAACCGTGCTCGGCGGACGCGTATTCCTGGTATGAGCGGTTCAGGGCCTGCGCCAGCCGAGGCCCCTTCGCGATTGCCGATGACGGTGATCGCCGGCTATCTCGGCGCAGGCAAGACGACGCTGCTCAACAATCTGCTCGCCGGCGACCACGGCGAGCGGATCATCGTGCTGGTCAATGATTTCGGCGAGATCGCCCTCGACGAAAGCCTGATCGTCAATCGCAGCGGCGACATGATCTCGCTCGCCAATGGCTGCATGTGCTGCTCGATCGGCGGCGATCTGTGGGATGCGATCGACCGGGTATTGCTGCTGGACCCGCGGCCGGACCGACTGGTGATCGAGACCAGCGGAGTCGCCGATCCGGCC
>JAUIBM010000542.1 GCA_030428345.1 Alphaproteobacteria bacterium
TACGCCGCGACCCCGTACTTCCTACGCAGCTGCCGGCTTGCGCCCCGCCCAGGGCCTTGCGCGTTCGATCTGGCCCGCCAGGGCGTAAAGCATTCCCTCCTCGCCATAGCGTCCGGCAAAGTGACAGCCGATCGGCAGTCCGCTCGCCGACATGGCCAGCGGCACGGACATGCCGGGCTGGCCGGTGACGTTCTGCAGGAAGGTGAACGGGATGAAGCCCATCAGGCGGCTCATCCAGAGATCGACCTCGGTGATGTCCGAATCGAAGGTGCCTATCAGCGGCGGAGGCGTCGCCAGGGTCGGCGTCAGCCAGACGTCGTAGCGCTCGAAGAACTGTGCGATGCGGCGCGTCTCGCGCTGCATGGTCTGCAGGGCGCGAATGTAGTCGGGAGCGCCCATCGCCAGGCCGCGCTCGGCGATCGCCCGAGTCAGGGGTTCGATCATTCCGTCTTCCGGCAGGCCGCCGCCCGTGGCCCGTGCGATATTGGCCATGGTGTTGGCCTGAAAGGCGACAGAAAAGGCATGCTCGACCGCGGCGACGTCGAATTCGGGCATGGCCTCTTCGACGCTGTGTCCAAGCTCCTCGCACAGCCGGGCGGCACTTTGGGTCGCCTCGACGCAATCGGCGTGGATCGCTGCGCCATTGGGCGCGGCCGCGGAAAATGCGATGCGCAATCGGCCTGGATCGCGCGAGGCCTGGGCAAGATAGGTCTGGCTCGGGGCAGGTGGATAATACGGATCGCCCGGCATCGGGCCAGCGGTCGCGTCGAGCAGGGCCGCATTGTCGCGCACCGACCATGAGACTGCGTGCTGGCTAGCGAGCCCGGCCAGGCCTTCGCCCGATTCCGGTCCGGCGGTAATTCGAGCGCGCGTCGGCTTCATGCCGAAAAGTCCGCAGCACGAGGCCGGGATGCGTATCGAGCCGCCGCCATCCGTGGCGTGGCCCATGGGCAGCATTCCCGCCGCAACGGCCGCCGCCGAGCCGCCGCTGGAGCCGCCGGGCGAATAGTTCCGGTTCCAGGGGTTGCGCGTCGGCCCGAAAAGATGCGGCTCCGTCACAGGCTGCAATCCGAATTCAGATGAATTGGTCTTGCCTGCGATAACCAGTCCCGCCCGGCGGCACCGCTTCACCAATTCGCTTTCGGTATGCGGCCGGTTTTCGGCATATAGTCGCGAGGCAAAGGTCGTCGGCGCACCATCGACCGAGACGACGAGTTCCTTGAATACATAGGGCACGCCCGTAAAGGGACCTTCCGGCAGCCCGTCGGCAATCGCCTGGCGCGCCTGATCGTAGAGGTTGGCGACAACCGCGTTGAGCCCCGGGTTCAGCGTTTCGATGCGCTCGATTGCCGTCTCCAGCACTTCCAGCGGCGTCACCTCGCGCTTGCGCACGAGTTCGGCGATGGCCAGCCCGTCGAGCTTGTCATATCCCTCAATCACAGCAACCCTCCCTGGCATCCGCCCCGGTTCATTGCGGCCACTCCGCTTTCGGCATCGCGTCGCAGGCGACAAGATCGGGCGAAATGCCTGTTCCGAACCCGGCGCAATCGAGCGAGCCGATAGCGATCGAGCCTTCGCGAATGTGCAGACGGACCCGATCGTCCTGGCGATGATAAAGATCGGGATGAGCGCCCAGAAATGCGTCGCATTCGCCCTGCGGGCGCCCGCCGAACCCGTCGATGAAGTGATGCGCATTGCGCTCGACATGGGTCAGGCCGAGCAGGTTGATCAGGGCGAGATCCTGCTGCAGCGAAATCCCCGGCTCGCAGGTCAGATCCTCAGCCGACATGAAGTACGCGCCACCCTCCGCATTCCATTTTCGGCAGCGCGCATGATTGAGCATCGATTTGTAGATGCCCTTGCATGTCTTGGAGGAGACGCCGGCATAACCGAGCGAACGCGCCTGCGCGAAGGCGGAAAGTTCGCCGTCGGATTCGTCGATGATCACCGGAACGCGTTCGGCGAGCGCGGTGATCGGCGTTTCAAGCGCCGTCTTGCGGTTGATCGGCTGCTCGACACAGACAATGGCTGAGGCAAGGCGGGCCAGTGCCGGCGTCTCGACCAGCTTTGCGTAAAAGGCCGCGATGGCCTGTGCGTCGGCATATTGTTCATTGCCGTCCAGCGTCGCCCGATAATCGGCGTCGATGCGATCCAGCACCGAGGCAATGCGCGTCAGACGGTCCAGATCGGCCGCTTCTTCGCCGCTGATCTTCAGCTTGAACCAGCGGTTGCCATAGGTCGCCACCACCTCCTCCAGCGTTTCCGGCAATCCGTCGTTCACCCGGTCGCTCGCCGCCAGATCGTTGCCAAGGATCGGATCGGCAAGGCCGACCGTATGGCGCACCGCGATGGTTGGGGCCGGACGAAAACCGGAAAAAAGCCCCGCGAGGTCGCCATCGTCCAGTTCCGGCGCCACGGAATGCGGGCGCAGGCCGACAAGGTTCGCGCGCATCGCCTCGTAGAAGCTGACCCCGAGGCCGCGACACATGGCGTCCAGCGTGGCCCGATCGACCAGCGACTGCCCGTAGCTGGCGATCAGGGCGTTCAACTGCAGCCCCGCACAGGCCGCGACATGGGCGTCGTAATGTTCGGCGAAAAGGTCAAACGGCGTCGCCGGAGGCGCCTTCAGATAGGCCTGGCTCGCCAGTTCCAGGGACTTGCGAAGCTGGTGGTGGTTCTGCGCGTCGCTCAGCCCCAGGTTCTTGTCGAACCATTTGGCTCCCAGCGCTTCGGCCGCATAGCCTTCCGCCTCGCGGCCATCCTCCAGCTTGATGCGAACCCTGGCAATCGCCTGTCTTCCGTG
>JAUIBM010000543.1 GCA_030428345.1 Alphaproteobacteria bacterium
GCAACGGCGTCAAGGAAGGCGTCATCGAGGCGATGAAGTTCTTCACAAACGTCAAGACATACTCCCTCCCCTGGCCGGGGTGATACCCTTCCCCAAGACCGCGGGCCCTGCTTGCAGGTCTCGCGGTGTTTTCGGCGCGCCAACGCGAGGGTGTCTATCATGGCGATCGTGCAATTCATCATCGAACTCATGGGCGCGACCATGTTGCTGCTCTATGCGGTTCGGATGGTGCGCACGGGGATCGAACGCAGTTTCGGCGCCAGATTCCGGGAAGTGATGACCGGGTCGCGCAACCGCTTCGGCTCGGCTCTTGTCGGGCTTGGCTTCGCGGTCGTGCTGCAGAGTTCCGCGGCAGTGGCGCTTCTGGCCAGCGGCTTTGCGGCCGCCGGGTTCGTCGGCTTCGGAACGGGCCTCTCCCTGATCCTCGGCGCCGACCTCGGCTCGGCCCTCATCATCCAGATTCTGTCGTTCGACCTTTCCGTCTTCGTGCCGGTCCTGCTTGCCGTCGGCGGATGGTTCTTCGTGAAGACGGAAAGACGGGGGCTGCGCCAGACCGGTCGCATCTTGATGGGCATTGCCTTCATCCTGATATCGCTCCAGTTTCTGCGGAACGCGGTGGACCCCATTCGCGAAAGTGCCTTTCTTCCGGCGATCTCGGGCTATCTCGAGGCGGATTATCTGACCGCCTTCATTGTCGGCGCGGTGCTGGCCTTCGTTATGCATTCCAGCGTCGCGGCCATCCTTGTCCTCATCACGCTCGTTCAGATCGGAACACTTCCGCTCGGGGCGGGGCTCTCGATCATGTTGGGTGCCAACCTCGGAAGCGGGCTGATCGCGGTATGGCTGACCCGCGGCATGCCGGCCGAGGCCGTCCGGCTGCCGATGGCAAATCTCATTCTGCGCGGTGGATTTGCTCTGCTGGCGCTGGTCGCGGTCAACAAGGTGAATGACGTCACGGCCTGGTCTGCCGTGTCGGCCTGGGGGCCCGGTCAGACCCTCGTCTTCGCGCATATCCTGTACAATGTCGTTTTGCTTCTGATCTCGCTTCCGGCCGTTTACAGGCTGGAACCCCTTGTGAAGCTGATTGTGTCAGACCGGGACACCGAACGATCCGGCTCCAACCTGCCGCCGCCCGCCCGTGCGCTTGTCGGGGATGCCGACACGACGGCGAAAACGGCCATCGTGTCGCTTACCCGGGAGCTTTTGCGAATGAGTGAACTGGTCGAGCGCATGTTCCTGCCGGTGATCGAGCTTTACAGGAACAACGATCCGGACCTGCGCCGCGCCCTGCGAGAGATCGAGGATGAGGTGGATGCGTCGCTGTCGGCCGTTCGGGCCTATGTCGCGGCGTTGCCGGTCGAGGAATACACGCGCGACGACACACGGATGGTGCGCGGGCTGATGGACTACGCCATTCGCCTGGAATCGGCAGGTGATGTCGTGGTGGTCGTCTTCACGCGCCTGTCGGCCGAATTGCACAAGGCGCAAAGGGACTTTTCCGACGAGGGATGGAAAGAGATCACCCGGCTGCACGCCGCGATCGTCCACAACCTCCGTCTCGCCAACAATGTGCTCGTCTCCGATGACGTTGAGAGCGCGCGCCTTCTGGTGGAGGAAAAGTCAGAGGTGAAACGCGCCGAGCGCAAAAGCCGCAAGCGGCACCTGGACCGATTGCGCGCCGGCAACATCGTCACCTTCGAAAGCAGCAATGTGCATCTTGAGACCATCCGGGCATTACGCGACTTCAACAGCCATATTGCCGCAATCGCCTATCCGACGCTTTACAGGGCCGGCCAGCTTCTCGAGACGCGTCTGATAAACGATGTTCACGGTGTTCGGAAAGCCTAGTGCCTGCCTGGCCTTCGATGCGCGGACCAGGATCGGGTTCTTCAGGGGTCCCGCATGCCGACGGGGATGTTCCGGATTTCCTGTTCATCGTCGCTCCGTCATGGGGTGGAGGAACCGGATATCCCCGCTTCCTCGGACACCTCGATCCGTCGGGAAGGTCCTGACGCTGGACATGGTGGCATAGCCCGGTGGCGGCCGCTGTCATGTCTCAGCCGGCCGCCGCCTGAATCCAGATCGTCTTGGTTTGCAGGTACTGGTCGAGGGCTTCCGTCCCGTTGTCGCGGGCCAGGGAACCGGATTGCTTGTACCCGCCGAACGGCGTCTTGATATCTCCTTCGGAAAACCCATTCACGGAAACGGTGCCGCAGGGCAGGGCGCGGGCCATGTGCAGCGCGCGGTCTATGTCCTGCGTCAAGACGGTGGCGTGCAGGCCATAGCCGGTGTCGCTGGCGATTGACAGGGCCTCCTCGGCGCTATCGACCGGCATGATACCCAGGACCGGCCCGAAGATTTCCTCGCGGGCGATCTTCATGTCCGGCGTGACATATAAAGGCCCGGCCGTTCGGCCTGGTCCTTTCGGCAATGGCGTAATATTCGGCATGCGTAAGCATCAAGGGCGTCTCGGTGTCCCTACCCGCGCAGGGTGCGTGCGAATTTGCGAATATCGCCCAGAAGCATCTCGGGCTCTTCCATCGCGGCGAAATGGCCGCCGCGTGGCATCTCGGTCCATTGGACGATGTTGTAGATGCGCTCGGCATAGGATCTGGGCGGCCACCGCAGCATCTCGGCGGGAAACACCGCACAGCTTGTCGGCACTTCAACGCGCTTGCCTTCGGGGGACAGGATGCGGCCGCCTTCCTCGCGCCGTCCGTAATAGATCCAAGAGGCCGTATTGAAGGACCGCGTGACGATGTAGATCATGATATTGGTCAGCAATTCGTCCTTG
>JAUIBM010000544.1 GCA_030428345.1 Alphaproteobacteria bacterium
TCTCGTGGATGATCTCGCCCACGCCCTTGCCGACCAGATGCGCGCCGAGCACGCGGTCCGTATTGGCATCGGCCAGGATTTTGACAAACCCCTGTGTCGCCAGCATCGCCTTGGCGCGGCCATTGGCGGTGAAGGGGAAGCGCCCTACCCGGATGTCCCTGCCCTGTTCCTTGGCCTTCGCCTCGGTCAGTCCGACGGAAGCCACCTGGGGATGGCAATAGGTGCAACCGGGGATCATCGCCTTGTCCATCGCATGAACATCGAGCCCGGCGATCTTCTCCACGCAGATGACGCCCTCGTGCTCGGCCTTGTGCGCCAGCATGGGTGGGCCGGCGACGTCGCCGATGGCGTAGATTCCCGGAACATTGGTCTTGCCGAAGCCGTCGATCACCACACAGCCGCGATCGGTCTTCACCCCAAGGGCCTCAAGGCCCAGATTCTCGATATTGCCCTGGACGCCCACCGCAGAGATCAGGCGGTCGGCCTCGAAGATCTCGCTCTTGCCGCCCTTCAGCTCGACGGTCGCCTTGAGCGAATTCGCGCCCTTCTCGACCTTGGTGACCTTTGCCTCGGTGTGGATCGTCAAGCCTGCCTTTTGCAATTGCTTGCGCGCGATCGCCGATATCTCGGCGTCCTCGACCGGCATGATCGACGGCATCAGTTCGATGACGGTCACGTCGACGCCCATCGCGTTGTAGAAGCTGGCGAACTCGATGCCGATCGCGCCCGACCCCATCACCAGGAGCTTCTTGGGAAGCGCGGCGGGCACCATCGCCTCGAAATAGGTCCAGATCAGCTTGCCGTCGGGCTCGATGCCGGGCAGCGCACGCGGACGCGCCCCGGTCGCCACGATGATGTGCTTGGCGGTGTAGACGCCCTCGCCCTTCGCGCCCTTCGGCAGGGCCGGCTGCGGCTCCATCGGCTTCTTCGACGACTTGGAGACCACCACTTCCCCGGGCTTTGCGATCTTCGCCTCGCCCCAGATGACGTCGATCTTGTTCTTCTTCATCAGGAAGCCGACGCCGGCATTGAGCCTGCCCGAGACCCCGCGCGAGCGCTCGACCACTGCCTTGACGTCGGCCGTGACCTTGCCCTCCAGCTTCAGGCCATAGGCCGAAATGTGATCGGCATAGTGCTTGATCTCGGCCGAGCGCAGCAGCGCCTTGGTCGGAATGCACCCCCAATTGAGGCAGATGCCGCCGAGATGCTCGCGTTCGACGATGGCCGTCTTCAGGCCAAGCTGGGCCGAGCGGATTGCGGCGACATATCCGCCCGGTCCCGAGCCGATGATGACTACGTCATATTGGGCCAATGCGTTCTCCTTGCCTTGCTGCCGTCAGCCCGCAACGGGGCGACGGGGTTGCCGGGAAAACGCGCCGCCAATCAGCCGCGCAGCATCCCGTAGATTTCGTCCTTGAGTTTCACGCGCTCCTTGCGCAAATCCTCCAGATGGAAGTCGTCCATCGGTTCGACATTCGTCTCGCCGCGATGAATGGTCCGGTTCAACTCGTGATAGCGGTCCGCCAAATTTCTGAAATGGGCGTCCGATTGCTTCAACTCGCTCAGCTTCTCGCGGTATTCGGGGAAATCCTCGGCAATTTCGTGTGGGGTGTCCGACATGCTCTCCTGCTCCTTTGGCGTTGCATGCCGCATCCTCGCCCGGTGCGGCAGGGCGCACCTTGATCCCCGTCAATCCGAAGCCGTTCGACCGCCAATGGACCGCCGATTGCGCCTCATTTTCAAGCGACATCGCCTTGCGCCGCATTACAGGCTCCCACCTTGCAACCGCATGGGCTAAATTGCCGGCCATGCAGTCGCTCCTGTCTCTCGTCTCGTACCAGTCCATTGCCGGCCTGCCCTGGTATGTCGGCGTGCCGGGTCTTGCCGCAATCGCCCTGCTGCTGGTTTCAGCCGCCAAGTCGTTGCTCCTGCTGCGCCCGCTCAAGGCGCTTTCCCGCATAGTTCTCGCCTTTGCCGTCGCCGTCATCCTGTCGGGTGGCGGAACGGCGATCGCACATTGGGTTGGCGGCTCGCCTCCCTCATAGGCCCAGCACCAGCTTGACGATCGGAGCGAGGGCCCGCCCGAAGGTCCGTGTATTCTCCGCGTCCATGTGAACGCCGTCGACGGGCGTGGTGCGGGCGACGCTCGCCGCATCGAAGAAGTCCACCCCCATGTCCTGCGCCATTTCCGAATAGAACGACGCCAGCATGGCGGATTCGGCGACGCCCCCCGCAAACAAAGCCGAGAACTCGGTATTGGCGGTGCCGCAAAGCGGCGGCGGCGCCACGACCAGCACGCCCGGCGCATCGCCCGTTCCGTCACGCAGGCTGGCGCCACGGACAATCTCCACCAGCCGGCGCATTCCCTGCATCGCCGCGACCGCCGTGCCGGCGAGGTGCGGCTTCATGTCGTTGGTGCCCAGCATCAGGATAACCAGATCGAGCGGCGCATGGGTGTAGAGCACGGTGGGCAGTATCCGCGCGCCGTTGCGGTCGCATTCGGCTGAATGATCGTCGAAGGCGGTCGTGCGGCCGCGAAGTCCGTCGACGATCACCTCGGCGTCCCCGGCGAGCGCTCCCGCAAGGACATGCGGCCAGCGATCGCGACGGGGATGGCGCCCCCCGGAGGCCGCATCGGTGCCCCAGGTCAGGGAATCGCCATAGCACAGAATCGTCTTCACCGCGCGCGCCGCCGACTAGACCATCATGCCCAGCGGATTCTCGATGTATTTCTTGAACGCCACCAGCAGTTCCGCGCCGAGCGCGCCGTCGACGGCGCGATGGTCGGTGGAT
>JAUIBM010000545.1 GCA_030428345.1 Alphaproteobacteria bacterium
TATGGCGAGTCTGCCGCTGGGCGCCAATGTGCTGTTCATGACGGTGATGGCGACGGCGATGCCTTTCGTCGGGCGGGGTTGAGACCTTTCCGGCCTTTGCAGCCTCCTGACGGCATGCTGTCAGGAGGGTCGTGATAGCGAGCGAGAGCCAGTACCGGCCAGCACCGAAGAGATATCGCCATGACGCTCGCCCAATCCATGCCTCAGCTTTTTCTCGCCTGGTCGATCCAGGCCATGGGCGTCGCATCGCCCGGACCGAGCGTCGCCCTGATTCTCGGCGTTGCCACCAGCCAGGGCCGCATGCCCTCGCTGGTGACGGCGTTCGGCGTCGCCTGCGGCTCCATCGTGCTCTCCGTCTCAACGGTAATCGGACTTGCGGCGATCTTCTCGCAAATTTCCGAACTGATGACGCTGGTCCGGCTGGCGGGGGCGGCCTATCTGTCGTGGCTCGCCTGGAAGTCGTTTCGCAACGCAGCGCGCCCGCCCTTGGTCAGCATCGCGCCCGAAGGCTCCGCAAAGGTCTGGCGCACCGGCTTTTCGGGCTTCCTGCTGCAGATTTCCAACCCCAAGGCGATCATGTTCTGGTTGGCGATCGCCAGTGTCGGCGGTGTGGGCGACGCCCCGCTGGCCGTTGTCGTGCTCTTTGTCGCCGGCGCATTTGTCAATTCCTTCCTGGGCCATGGCGCCTATGCCGTGCTGCTGTCCTCGCCCCCGGTGCGCCGCGGTTACAACCGCGCGCGCCGCTGGATCGAGGGGGCGCTGGGTTGCTTCTTCCTGTTCGCCGGCGCGCGGCTGGCCTTCGCGAAGGTTTGAGCCAAGCCGGCTGAATTCGCGGCCCGCGCGATTTTTTGCTGTTGTTTTCGGATTTATCTGACTAAGGTCAGATAATGAACGAGGTCAGCAAGGTTCGGCGGTTCAACCGCCTTGTCACGCAACGCGTCGGCGCGCTGGACAGCGACTATCTGGCGCGCGGCCGGCCGCTGGGCGAGGCCAGGATCATTCACGAGATCGGTTCTGCCGGCGCGGGCGATCTGCAGGCGCTGCGCGTTCGGCTCGGTCTCGATTCCGGCTATATGAGCCGGCTGCTGCGCTCGCTGGAAAAGCAGGGTCTCGTCCGCCTAACACCCAAGCCGGAGGATTCGCGCGCCCGGGTGGTGAGCCTGACCGACGCCGGGCGTGAGGAATTCGCAGCCTATGACGCCATGTCGGACGATCTGGCGGAGCGGCTTCTGGGATCGCTCGATACGTCGCTTCGAACGCGCCTGGTGTCCGCCATGGACGAGGTGGTGCATCTGCTTCGCGCAGCCCGCATCGAGGTTGCGCCGGAAACCGCCGCAGGCGAGGACGCGCAATTCTGCCTGCAGCAATATTATGCGGAACTGCAATCCCGGTTCGACGCCGGGTTCGATCCGCAGGCGGGAAAGCCGGTCGACGTCGCCGACATGTCGCCGCCGGAAGGCCGGTTCGTCATCGCCCGGATCGAGGGCGAACTGGCGGGGTGTGGGGCGCTTGTCCGGCTTGGCGACGATGTCGGCGAGATAAAGCGCGTCTGGACGGCGCCCTGCGCGCGCGGGCAAGGCGTTGCCGGCGCGATCCTGGAAAATCTGGAGGCCTCGGCCCGGCAAATGGGGTTCGCCGTGCTTCGCCTGGACACCAATCGCTCGCTCAAGGAGGCGACCGCGCTCTATCGCCAGGCAGGCTATCGGGAAATCGGGCGCTATAACGACAATCCCTATGCCCATCACTGGTTCGAAAAGCGGCTCTGATCGAGCCGGTTTTCCATGCAGGGCGACGTTACGAACCCCGGGCCGCAGCCGTAAGAAACTGTCTTACGTTGCGTTAACCAAATGTTAACCGAATCGGCGCGATTCTAAACATTGTCGAGGCCTGTTCCTCCCGAGGCCGAGACATGGACCGGTTTCTCCCTTGGCGGTCCTGCAGGAAGGCGGCGCCGTGGTTCAGACGCCGCCTTCGCCTTGAATGCCCCCCTCCTGCAGAAATTTCGCGACCCGGTCACAGGCGCGCTCGATGTTCTCCAGCGAGTTGGCATAGGAAAATCGCATATAGCCTTCGCCGAGTATTCCGAAGTCGGGGCCGCCGATCGTGGCGACGCCCGCCTGTTCGAGCAGCGCCGACGCCAGTTTCTTGGCCTTCCATCCCGTGCCGGTAATATTGGGGAACGCATAGAACGCCCCTTTTGGCGTGATGCAGGAGACGCCCGGCAGCGCGTTCAGCCGCTCGACGATCGCCTTTCGCCGCGCGTCGAAAGCCACCATCATGTGCGCAACGGCGTCTTGCGGGCCGTCTATGGCGGCAATGCCGGCATATTGCGCCGGCGCGTTGACGCAGGACCAGCAATTGACCGCAAGCTTGCGCACGTTCTCGTATAGCGCGTCGGGCCAGATCGACCAGCCCATGCGCCAACCGGTCATGGCCCAGGTCTTCGACCAGCCATTGAGCACGATCAGCCGGTCGCGAATCTGCGGAAAGGATAGCAAGGAAACGTGGCTCTCGCCGTCATAGGTCATGCAATCATAGATTTCGTCCGACAGCACCGCGACCTGCGGGAAGCGCTCCAGCCCGGCAACCAGCTTCTCGATTTCGGCGCGCGGGGTGACGCCGCCGGTCGGATTGGCCGGGGAATTGACGATCAGCAGTCGTGTCGCCGGCGTGATCAGCGACAATGTCTCCTCTGCCGAAAAGGCAAAGCCGTTGTCCTCGCGGATCGGCACGGGAACCGGCCTGGCGCCGGTGAACTCGATCATCGAGCGGTAGATCGGAAATCCCGGA
>JAUIBM010000546.1 GCA_030428345.1 Alphaproteobacteria bacterium
GCCAGGCCGCCATGTCAGCCCCGACGAAATTGGGGATATGGCTCCAGGTCTCGCCGATGGCGACGCCGGCTTCCTCCAGCCTGTCCCAGGCCGAGCCGCGAACCTCGTCCTTGCCGGCATTCCTGCCGGCCCAGCGCCCGGTGCGTTCCGTTTGCGTCATCGGCTCACGCCTCCCCCGCGACCGGCGCGCGCACCGCGCCTGCAAGCTCAAGGTGCCTGGCGGCGCGGATCGCCAGATCCTCGCGCCATGGCGGGGCGATGATCTGCACGCCGATCGGCAGCGTCTCGCCCTGCGTCCAGACCGGCACGCAGACGACGGGCAGGCCGATGAAGGAGATCGGCTGGGTGAAAATGCCGAGATTGGGACGCACCGCCATCTCCTTGCCGTCCAGCACCATGGTACGCTCGCCGATGCGCGGGGCGCGGCAGGGCGTGGCCGGGGCCAGCAGCAAATCGTGCTTTTCGAAGTATGAAAGCACGCGCTCGCGCCAGTGACGGCGCAGCTTCTGGGCCTTGGCGACCCAGGCGCCGGGTATCATTGCGCCGGCTAACAAGCGGTCGCGCACATCCGGGTCGAAATCGGCATGGCGCTCGCGCAGGCGGTCCATGTGCAGCGCGGCGCCCTCGGCCATGGTAATGAGATAGGCGGCGCCGCGCGCGGCCGCGACATCGGGCAGTTCGACGGTCTGTCTCGCGCCAAGCGCGGCGGCCACGCGGGTGACCGCCTCGAAGGCCTCCGGCCGCGCGCTGCTGGCGAAGTAGCCGCCGAGCGTGCCGATCCTCAGCCCGGCGATCCCCGATTCCAGTTCCGGCGCAAGGGCCGGCGCGTCGATCTCCGCCGAGGCGGGGTCGGCCGCGTCATGGCCGCGCATCGCGTCATAGGCGAGCGCCAGATCCTGTGTCGAGCGCGCCACGGGGCCCAGATGATCGAGGCTCGAGACGAAGGGGAAGGTGCGTGCGCGCGACAGCCGGCCATAGGTCGGCTTCAGGCCGAAAAGCCCGCACAGCGAAGCGGGAACGCGGATCGAGCCATTGGTATCGGAGCACAGGGCGAACGGCACCATGCCGGCTGCGACCGCACTGCCCGAACCGCCGGAGGAGCCGCCGGACATGTGGTCCGGCGCGTGCGGATTGCGCGACGGGCCGTCATGGGCGTTCTCGCCGGTAAAGTCATAGGCATATTCGCCCATGTTGAGCGCGCCCACCAGAATGGCGCCGGCCGCCTCCAGCCGGGAGACCAGCGCCGCGTCCTGTCTCGCGGGCGGCAGGTCGCGATTGATCCTGGATCCGGCGAGGGTGGCGATGCCGGCGACATCGAACAGGTTCTTGACCGCGAACGGCACGCCGGCCAGCGGACCGGGGTCGATTCCGGTCGCCAGATCGGCATCCACGCGATCGGCCCGCGCCAGCGCGCGTTCGGCGGTGACGGCGGTAAAGGCGCCGAGGCCGGGATTGAGGCGGGCGATGCGCGCCAGAGCCTCCTCGGTGACGGCGCGCGCGCTGGTGGCCTGCGACCGGACATCGGCCGCGATCTGTGCTGCGCCCTGCGTCATGCGCGATAGACCGGGGCGGGTTCTGCGTCGTCGTCGGTCGGGTATGCGAGCACATCGACCGCAATGACGCGGGCGGCCTCCAGATGGGCCTTGACGCCCTCGCGATAGTCCGCCTCGATCGTCAGATCCAGAAAGGATGCCATTGCGTCGATCATCGTGTCGGCGTCGAATTTTTCAGGATCCAACGGTTTTCGCCTCCGCTTCGAGCGCTGCCTGCAGATCGGCCAGTTTCGCGATCCAGCCGACGATCCCGCCCTGTGCGGCGATCATCTCCAGAGTAGCCTGCTTGAATTGCGGAAAATAGCTTTCGGTTGCCTCTTCCACCAGAAGACACTCATAGCCGCGATCATTGGCCTCACGCATGGAGGTCTGCACGCATACCTCGGTGGTGACCCCGGCGAACACCAGATGCGTGATTCCCATGCCGGTGAGGCGCTCGTGCAGGCCGGTCGCCCAGAACATGCCCTTGCCGGGCTTGTCGATGACGATCTCGCCGTCGAGCGGGGCGAGTTCCTCTACAATCGCGTTGCCGGGCTCTCCCGCCACCAGGATGCGGCCCATCGCGCCTTCTTCACCGATGCGCGGCGAGGCGCCACCGCGGGCGATCTTGGAGGGCGGGCAGTCGGAGAGGTCCGGCTTGTGCGCCTCGCGGGTATGGATGATCGGCCACGAGCGCTCTCGAAACAGGCCGATCAGCGCCGCGACGTCGGGAATGATCGCGGCGAGCCGTGCGACGTCATTGCCGAGCGAGGCGCCGAAGCCGCCCGGCTCGATGAAGTCGCGTTGCATGTCGATGACGACGAGCGCCGTGCTGCCGGGTGCGAGCGGATAGTCATAGGGCCTGGCCGGTATCGCGATCATCTCAATGTCCCGCCATGTGCTGGCCGATGGTGTTTCGGTCGGTTTCGCCGATCGGGGCGACATAGTCGATCCGTCCTTCCGACATGACGGCGATTCGGTCCGACAGTTCCAGGATCTCGTCCAGATCCTCGGAGACCAGCAGCACGGCGGCGCCGCGATTGCGCTGCTCGACGATCTGGGCGCGGATGTCGGCGACCGAGCGGAAATCGAGGCCGAAACACGGATTGGCGACGATCAGGACGCGCACGTCGCTCGACAATTCGCGGGCGAGGATGGCGCGCTGGACATTGCCGCCTGAGAGGTTCTCGATCGGCGTCTCGGTTGAGGGGGTCTTCACCCGGTACTGGTCGATCAGATCGCGGGCGCGGCTGCGCAT
>JAUIBM010000547.1 GCA_030428345.1 Alphaproteobacteria bacterium
TGCCCACCGTCAGCATGCGGCCGGGAATCTCTTCAAAGGTGGTGCGCTGAAGCCGCGGCGCATAGACCTTGGATCCGCGCACCAGGAATTCATTCTCATCCAGGCCGGAGAACAGGATCTCCGAGAAGCGTTCGCTGAGCGCTCCCTGATCCCTGGACTCGTCCAGGTCGATCTGTGAAACGCGGTGCTCCTGCGATTCGGAGGCTACGGTGCGCGTCAACGCCACCAGCGGCGCGCCGACAAGGTCTCCCGCCTTGAAGGTGTCGACGCCGGGGATGGCGCGGGCGCGTCGGGTCAGGATCCAGATATCGGGATGGGTTTCGGCGTCCCTGATCTCCTCGAGCGCCTGGCCGAGGGCGACGAGATCGAAGACCTTCGGCTCGATCGCGTCCAGCATCTCCGCCGTGGACGACCCGTCGGTGACCGATGTCTCGCCGAGACCGAAGCCGAAGACGACGCCCTTCAATTCACCGCTCGCATTGCGATCGGAAATGGCGTCGGCGATCCAGCCGGCGAGCGATCCGTCGGCATCCTTTGACGAAAGTCGTTCGGCGGAGCCTCCGGCAGCCTCGATCGACGCCGTCAACGCATTCGCAACGCGTTTGTCATCGCACAACAGCAGCCATTTTCCGGCTTCAACCCCGGCTTCGGCGGCGGCGGACAATTCGACATAGTTCTCGATGACCGGCTCGGGAGCAAAATCCTCCGAAGCCTTGGCCCGCGTCTTCTGCCGCAGGCTGCGGTTCATCAGGCCGTTGATCGTGAGCAGCACGTTGCCGGCCTCATCCGTCACAACGAACCCGCCCTGGGCAGTGTCCTCGCGATTGTTGTGAATCTGCTCCGCGTGCACGAACACCGTTTCGGGGAATGTCTCATAAAGGCGTATCGTCTGCGCGCCGACAGGCAGATATGCCGGATCGCCGGGCGTGCGTTCGCGAGAGATGCTTTCCAGCGTCACGCGCGGATCGGTGATCTGCAGGCAGGCGTCAAGCATCGCCGGATGCGCCATGTAGATGTCGAAACCCGCCTCGATCTGCTTGGACTTGCTGATCCGGGCCGATGTCGTCTTGCGGTCCATCCAGAGATCGGTGACCGTGCGGAAGGCAGGACCATAATTGATGAACGCGTCGGCGCCCGACACGTCGTAGAGGTGCTTCATCTCGATTGGCTTGCGCTTGGTCGTCGCCGGATCGAAGCGGACAGGCTTGGGGCGTTCCGCCTGGCACGGGCGAACAATGCCTTCTGCGCGCAGAACCCAGTCGCTCAAATCCGCATCGCGCAGATGCGAATAGATCCGGCAGATATTGCGCTCTTCGTTGATGACCGTATGAATGATGATCTCATCGGTCTTGCCGATGAAAAGAGCGTCGTTGATGCGCGTGTCGCTGATCTCCAGCGGCACATTGCCATGCACCTGTCTGCCGGCATTCAAGATGATCTCGATATAGCCGGCGGCAGGGAAAATGCATTCCTGCTGCAAGCGGTGATCGGAAAGGTAGCGCTCGGCCACCAGATTGAGCTCGGTCTCCCACTGCTGGGTCGCTCCGCGCTTCAGGATGCCAAGGAGTGGATGCTTGCGCTTGCCCTCCAGGAGGACGCGAACCTCCTCGGAATCCTTCCAGTAAAGCTCCTTGGACCAGGGATATCTGGGCAGATCGGGCAGTTCGACGCCCGAATCGCCCACCGCGCGCCAGTTCACCTCGCCGCCTGCGACGAAGAACCGTCCCAGGGCCGACAGGAACGCGGCTCGGTCGTCGAGCTTGCGATCCAGCGAATTGATCACGACGGACTTCGAGCCCACGGCCGCGCACGTGCCGGTAATCGGGCCGGCCAGCGTGCTGTGGGGACCGACCTCGACGAACACGTTCGCGCCAAGCTCCAGCGCCATCTCGATGCCTTGCTGGAAAAGCACCGGGCTGCGCAAATTGCGCCAGCCGTAATTATTGTCGAAGCAGCTCTCGACATTGCCCGTGACGGTCGAGACGAAGGGAATCGCCGGCGGCTGCCAATCCAGCGGCTTCATGGTTTCAAAGAACCACTTCTCGGCCTCGTCAAGCTGATAGGAGTGCCATGCGGTGTCGACCCGCAGCTTGCGGATGAACTTGCCGGGATAGTCGACCTGGAACCGCTCGACAAAGGCGTCGATGGCGTCCACGTCGCCGGAAATCGTGACCGAGCCCGGCGAATTGACGGCTGCGACCCCGATCTTGTCCTCGTCCTCGAGCAGGAGATTGATGTCGTCCACATCCATGGCGACTGCGGCCATCGCGCCCTTGCCGCTCATGCGGTCGCGAATGGTGCCGCGCTTGTCGAGAAAGCCGGCGGCGCTTTCCAGCGAAATGCCGCCCGCAGTGTACATCGCGGCGGCTTCGCCGATCGAATGGCCAACCACGCAATACGGCTCGACCCCGTAGCGCCGCCAGAGAGCGACGATGCCCGACTGCAGGGCAAACAGCGCCGGCTGCGTCACCGTCGTGTCGTCGATGCGCGAGCTTTCCTCGTCCCGGAGCAGTTCTTCCTTGATGGACCAGCCGCTGGCGATGAATTGCGAGGCCAGCCAATCCAGCAGTTGCGGATGCGTCGGGTTTCCGCCCATCCGACCCAAATCGTTGGGCGTATCGACAATTCCCTGATTGAAATGGTAGTGCCAAACCCGGTTCACAATGCTGCGCCAGGTGAGCGGGTTGTCGGGGTGGACGACCGAGTCCGCCAGTGCGATCCGCCGGTCGCCCTCGCGGTGGTCCCCCGGAAGGTCGAACTCCGCCGGGACACCGGCGACCAGGGGCGGC